>JAJZDF010000038.1 GCA_021828715.1 Thermoplasmata archaeon | reverse complement strand
GGAGTACAGGAATCCGTTCCGTGTCCGAGCGAGGTGGCGGGGAACCTGCTTTTCAGCGGAAAGAGGGGGTCCAGGGGGAGGGCGGCTTTCGGCCCCGGGCGGTCGGCCCCCTCCATGAGGCTCCTGCGGGGAGCGATCCGATCGGACAATCCCTGACGGACGGACCACCGAGACTCCCCACCGACCCACGCGCTCCGGGGGGGCGTGTCTCCCCTTTCGGACCCCGACCCGGGGGGCGACGGAACGGTCCGCGGGGCCCCCCGGGCGAGACGGAGGGCCCCGGCTCCCGCGGCCGCATATCCCCGACCGGCCCGGGATGCCGGAGCGGCCGGGCCACCTTTCACCCCCCGGGGGGCCGGCCAACCATATAGTCCGGTGGGGGGAGTACTGAACCGGCCTCGGGCATCGGCGGTGCGGCATCCGGGTGGCGTCGTCCACCGGACCCGGCCACCGCCCCCGCCGGTGCCTTCCCAATTCCCATCGAACGAAGGCTTCTTTTAGCGCGGCGTCGCCGGGGCGTCGATGGCCCCCCTCTTCGGCCCTTCGGTGTCCGACTTGGAGCACCTCCGTTCCGCCGTGCGGGCGCTCGGCACCGCCAGCGTCCCCGGGATCTCCGCGGCGCTCTCCTGGCGCGAGCGAAAGACCGAGAAGCTCCTCGCCCACGAACTCGCCCGCCCGAACTCCCCGCTCGTCTACGACCCGGCCCGCCGCACGGTCCGCTGGGTCGCCTCCCCGCCGGCGTCGGCCCCGGCTCCCGTCCCGGTCGGTGCTCCCTCCGACGGACCGCCGTCGCCCACGCCGCCCACCCGGCTCGCCCCGGGCCCGTCGTTCACGGCCGGCGGTCTCAAGATCCGCTGCCCCCACTGCCGCGTCGCGCTCCTCTCCACGGGGTCGAGCGGACTCCTCGTCTGCCCCCAATGCGGGCGGCTCTCGTCGAACCGGGGCCCCACGGACGCCTCGCCTCCCCCGTCCGTCGCCCCGCCGCCTTCCGTCCCCGCCGACCTCGGCCCCGCCCGGCCCCGGAGCGCCCCGACCGCGTCACCGCCACCGGCGCTTCCCGCCTCCCTCCGCATCGACCCGCCTACCCCCCGAATAGCGCCGCCCGCCTCGCCCCCGGCGACGGCGGACCGGAGCCTGTCGCCCGACCGGCGATCGCAGGAGATGTTCGCCGCGTGGGTGACGAACCAGCCGATCCCGTGCCCCAAATGCCGGACCCCGTTGCGCCACCGCGGCGTCCGGGTCTACGGATGCCCGGCCTGCGGCCAGCAGGTCCGCTTCTCGGACGGCGGCGGGCCGACTACCCCCGGCCCGGGGGAGTTCGCACCGTCGGCCCCCCCGGTGCCGCTCCTCCGGTGACGGGGCCCTAGAACGGAACGGCCAGGCGTACCTGCGCGACCGCAGCGCCGGTTCGGATCTCCTCGGCGACCGCCTCGATGTCCGGCGCGGGGCTACGGTCCTCCGTCCACGGGGCGACCCGTTCCCGAAGGACGCGCAGCGCGGCCGCGCTCCCCCGGCCGCCGCGCCGGGGCGCGCGGAGCTCGAGCGCCTGGCCGGCGACGATCCACTCGACCGCGAGCACGCGCGCGGTGTTCGCGAGGAGCCGGCGGAGCTTCGCGCCGGCCCACGGGCCCATGCTGACGAAGTCCTCCTGGTCCGCCGACGTCGGGAGGCTCGCGGCGCTCGCCGGGTGGACGAGGGTCTGGTTCTCGTTGACGAGCGCCGCGGCCAGGTACTGCGGGATCATGAGGCCCGAACTGCCCCCGGGTGTCGGGGCAAGGAACGCGGGCAGGCCGCGGTTCAGGGCGGGGTGGAGGAGGCGGGACGTCCGACGCTCGGAGAAGGCGGCGAGGTATTGGCCGCCGATCGCGAGCGTGTCGAGCGCGAGCGCGAGGGGCTGGCCGTGGAAGTTCCCTCCGCTCACGAAGTCGTCCCCGAAGACGACGGGGTTGTCGGTGACCGCATTCAGCTCCCGCCGCGCGACCGACTCCGCGAACCCGAGCGCCAGCCGCACCGCCCCCAGGACCTGGGGGAGGCAGCGGAGCGTGTACGGGTCCTGGCCCGCCCAGCCCTCGGGGCGCACCGCGAGGTCGCTCCCGTCGAGGAGCGCCCGCAGCGCCGCGGCGACGCGCCGGTGCTCCGGATCGCACCGTACCTCGCCGAGGCGGTCGTCGAGCGACTCCGGGTTCCCGTGCAGGGCGTCGAACGAGAGCGCCGCGGCGATCGTCGCGGCGTCCAAGAGGCGGCCGAGGTCGTCGACGGCCAAGGCGAGGTAGCTGCCCATCAACGCGGTCCCGTTGAGGAGGGCGACCCCTTCCTTCTCCGCCAGCTCGAGCGGGGGGATGCCGTTCCGCGCGAGGACCGCCGCCGCCGGTTCGGGCGGGGCGTCCCCGGCGGCCAGGAAATCCCCTTCCCCGAGGAGCGCGAGCGCGACGTGCGCGAGCGGGGCGAGGTCCCCCGAAGCGCCGACCGACCCCTGCTCCGGGACCGAAGGGACCAGGTCCCGGCCAAGGAGGTCGACGAGCCGCTCGACCACCACCGGACGGACGCCCGAATGGCCGGCGGCGAGCGAGTTCGCCCGGAGGAGCAGCATCCCCCGGACGACCTCCCGGGGCAGCGGCGGGCCCGCGCCGCTCGCGTGGCTGCGGACGAGCGAACGCTGCAGTTCGCGTGCCCGGTCCGGGGGGATCGTGCGGTCGGAAAGAGCGCCGAACGCCGTCGTGACCCCGTAGACCGGCCGATTCTCGGCGATCGCCCGCTCGACGGCCCGGCGGCTCGCCTCGACGGCGGCGCGCGCGGCGGGAGCGAGGGCGAGCGCCCGCCCGCGGCGGACGACGTCGAGGAATCCCTCGAGGGAGAGGGAGCGGCCGTCGACCGGGAGCGGCTCCGTCACGGGAACGCTCCGTCCGGAGGGGGCGCGCGGATCGACCGCGGGCTCAGGCCGGGACGACCAGTTCGCCGCCCGGCTTCTGTTGCGAGGGGACCCGCCGGGTCTTCGCCCCTTTGGCCTGCCAGAAGATCTCCGCGAACTCCTGGACGAGACGGAGCAGTTCCTGCGCGTCCGCGAGGTTCGTCCCCTGGCGCGCCTTCGACGCCTGCTTCATGATCCGCCAGACGAGGTCGTGGACGGTCGGGAACTTCGTCGCGTGCTCGGGGGTGAAGAAGTCCCCCCAGATCACGCGGACCTCGCTCTTGACCCGCTCGGCGTGCTGTTCCTTGACGGCGGTGTAGCGAGCGAGCTTCGAGCCGTACGCCGACCGCTCCTCGGGCTTCGCGTCGGCCGCGGGAACGGCGAGTTCGGCGATCAGTTGGTCCATCCGGATCACGGTCAGCGCCGCGATCTGGGCTTCGTGCGGATCGTAAATACCGCACGGGATGTCGCAGTGGGCGTAGACAGGCCGGGGAGGGAGCACGGCGTCCAGCACGCGTCCCATCCATCCGCGGAACGAACGGTCAACCGACATGACCGCGCGAGCGCCGTGGGCGGCATAAAGGTGCCGGAACGCCTGCCCCGCCCCCCGTTCGGGCGACGGCGACGCGTCCTCGTCCGCGACGACAGCATGCGCCCGACCCTCCTCCCCGGGGACCGGCTCTGGGTCGACCTCGGGGCCTACCGAAGCGCTCCGCCCGCCCCGGGCGAGATCGTCGTCTTGGTCGATCCCGGGGGGCCGGAGCGCTGGCTCGTGAAGCGGATCCGTTCGGTGGAGGGGGGCGCGGCGTTCGTGGTCGGCGATGCGCCGGGCACGTCGCGGGACAGCCGCTCGTTCGGGACGGTCCCGCTCGACCGGCTGGTCGGGCGGGTGGTCGCCTGCTACGCGCCGCCCGCGCGCCGCCGCGCCCTCTTCCCGGAGGACGGGAACAGGATTAAATCGATGTGGGAATAACCCATATCGATGCGCGCCCGCGAGCGCCCGCCGGTCCCGCCCGGACGAGCGGGCCGGCCCTGGCCCCGGAGCTACGTCGCCCCGACCGCGGTGTGGGTCGTGATCGTCGTGGTCGTGGCGGGGGCCGTCGGCGGCCTCGCCTACGTCGCCGGCTCCCTCGGGCGGGGCGGTTCCGCCGCCGGCTCCCCGACCGGCAACTCGACCTTCTCCCTGCTGGCGGCGGGCACGCTGAGCCCGTACTTCCCGACCCTGGCGGGCGACCTCGCCGCCGAGAACCCCGGCGTCTCGGCGCCGTCGGCAACGCAGATCTACACGGGGTCGCTCGGGATCACGACCGGGATCACCACCGGCATCGACGTCGCGGACGTGGCCGCGCTCGCGGACTTCCGGCTCGCCCCCGCGCTCCTCGAACCGGGGTCGGCGAGCTACGAGGTCGTCTTCGCCTCCACCCCCGAGGTCCTGGTCTACAACCCCACGATCGCGGCCTTCGACGGGATCAACTCGACGAACTGGGGGAGCGTCCTCCTCCGCGCCGTAGCGACCCCCGGGGTCGCCCCGTTCGGCGTCTGGAACGCCTCGACCGACCCGAACGGCTACAACGAGATCTTCAGCATGATGCTGGAGGGGATGCTCTACGGCGGCGGCAACGTCTCCGCGGTCTACGGCCACTTCTACTCGGGGGCGCCCGGGGCGTTCGCCCGGCCGAACCCGGCAATCACCCGGCCCGAGAGCGAGGCCCAGGCCGCCTCGCTCGTCGAGGAGGGGGTGGTGTCGGCGGCGATCACCTACCGGGCGTTCTCCGTGAAGTTCGCCGGGCCGCACCTCGCCTACGTCCCGTTCGACCCGATCGTCGGCCTGGCGTCGAACTCCTCGGCGGCGCTCGCCGACTACGCCCGGCTCTCGACCACGATCCTTTCGTCGACCGGGGCTCCCGAGAAGGTCGTACCGGCGCCGGTGCTCTTCGGGATCACCGTGCCGCGGGATGCCCCGAACCCGGCGCTCGGAGCGGCGTTCCTCCACCTCGTCCTCTCTCCGCAGGGGAGTGCGGTCCTCTCCGAGAACGGCGCGTTCACCCCCATCTTTCCCGGCTGGGTCGACCGGCCGGGTGCCGTGCCTCCTCTGCTGGCACCGGACGTCGTCCCGATGCCGTCCTGGGCGCTCGGCCTGATCCCGTGACTCGAGGGGAGCGCCCCGCGCCCCGTACCGCCCCGGGTCGTCTCTGGCTCGCCCTCGGATCGGTCCTCTCGGCCTCCCTCCTCCTCCTGTTCCTCCTCCCGATTGCCGCGATCTTCGCCTACGCACCCCCGGCGCGCTGGGTCGCGGCGGCCGAGAGCGCACCGGTCCAGCAGGCGATCCTCCTCACGCTCTACGCCTCGGCGCTGGCGGTCGCCGCGAGCGCCGTCCTCGCCGTGCCGCTCGGCTACCTGCTCGCCCGGCGGCAGTTCCCCGGCCGGGGAGTGGTCGAGTCGCTCGTGACGCTCCCGGTCGTCGTCCCCCACCTCATGGTCGGGCTCGGGTTCTACTTCCTGCTCGCCGTCCCGTCGGCGCCGCTGCATGCCGTTACGGCGGCCCTCGGCCTCCCGGTCTACGACTCGATCGCGGGCGTCGTGCTCGTGATGGTCGCGGTGAGCGCCCCGTACACCGTCGTGGCGAGCCAACTCGCCTTCCGGGCGGTCGACCCGCGCCTCGTCGAGGCGTCCCGCTCCCTCGGCGCCGCTCCGGCGGCGGCGTTCCTGACCGTGACGCTCCCGGTCGCGGGCCGGGGGATCGTCGCCGGCCTCCTGCTCACCTGGGCGCGCGCCGTCAGCGAGATCGGCGGGCTCCTCCTCCTCGCGGCGTACGTCTTTCCGGGCGGCCTCTACGGCGGCCCGGTCGCCAACCCGATCTCGGTCTACGTCTACGAGCTGTTCGAGAACGGCAACCTGGCGGGCGCCGCCGCGGTGAGCTCGTTCTTCCTCCTCATCGCCTTCGCGATCTTCCTCGCCGTGCGCGCCGCCGAGCAGACCGGATGGCTCCCGTGGCGGCGGGGGGAGCTCGCCCCGTGAGCGGTTGGCGGGCGGAGGGGCTCGAGGTCGACGTCGACGGCTTCCGGCTCGGGCCGCTCGACCTCGAACTCGCCCCCGGCCGGACCGTGGCGGTCGTCGGGCCGTCGGCCGCCGGCAAGACCACGCTCCTCCGCGCCCTCGCCGGCTTCCTTCCGCTCGCCGGCGGCCGTCTTCGCCGGGACGGGATCGACGTCACCGGCCTCCCCCCGGAGGCGCGCGGCCTCGGCTACGTGCCCCAGGGACTCGGCCTCTTCCCGCACCGCACGGTCTTCCGGAACGTCCGCTACCCGCTGGAGGTCCGCGGCGTGCCGGATCCGAACCCCGCCGTCGCCGCGGTGCTCGAGCGGTTCGACCTGCTGGCGCTTGCGGACCGGCGCCCGGCCCGGCTCAGCGGCGGCGAACAGCAGCGGGTCGCGATCGCCCGCGCGCTGGCGGCCAACCCGGAGCTGC
>JAJZDF010000037.1 GCA_021828715.1 Thermoplasmata archaeon | reverse complement strand
GCACGCGCACGAGCGCTTCGATCACCCGTGCACGCTCAGCGCCGAGACCGAGGCGCTCGGCCGCGCGGGATTCGCCCATGTCGGGGTCCCGTGGCGGTTCTTCGGGCAGGCGGTCGTCTGGGCCTACAAGTGATTTCCTCCTCCTTTCTGGGGAGGCAGAGGCGAGGCGCGGTGCTGCGAGAAACCACCTTCCTTCTCGGAGGGGCTCTGACGATTGCTCTCGGGGTCGGGCTCGCCGCCGGCCTCGTCTGGGCCGGTGCGGGATGGATCTTCTTCGAAGCGTATCTCTCTGCCGTTCTCGCGGTCGGGCTCGGGAGCTTCTTCCTCTACGTCGCGTCGGCGGAGGGTGCGAGCCGCCGGCAGCGGTTGGCGGACCCTGAGGGTGCGGACCGGCGGTAGGCGCCCGGGCCGACGGAAACCTTTTCAGGGGCACGCTCCGTCCGAGCGCCGTGGCCGGGATGGGGTAGCTTGGCCTATCCTGGGGGACTGTGGATCCCTCGACCCGGGTTCAAAGCGCGACGGGGCCGACCCCCGCCGCCTGAGACTCTCGGTCCCGGCCCTACCCGCGCCGACCGCGGGCCGGCGCTCCGCGCCGCCGGACCGGGGGCGGCCGTCCGAGCTCCTCGAGCGCCTCCGGGAGCTCGCCCAGCGCGTAGCCAGCCCACGCGGCTCCCCACTGTCGCAGGTCCTTCGGGGTGAGGGTCCAGCCGGGAACGCGGGAGGCACGTCCGATCGCCACGACCCCAGCGACCGAAGCCGCGGCCTCCATATCGAAGCGCGAGTCCCCGACCAAGAACATCGGCACATCGGGAAACCGCCTCCGGTACTCGGTCAGGTGTTCCCGTTTGGTGCCGTCCGCCGAGCCCAGGACCTCCTCGAACCAGAATCGAAGGCCCTCCCGCTCGAGCAAAAGGTCGGCCATCTCGCCTTCCGCTCCGGTAGAGACGACCAGCGTCCAGCGGTCGTGGGCCAGCCGCTTCAGCAGTTTTGGCACCTCGGGGAACGGCTTGGCCCGGGCGTACGCCTCGGCGACCTTGCGCTGGTGGAAGGTGCGCGCGATTGCCTGCCGGCGGGCGGGCGGAATATCTGGGTACAGCTGGGCGAGCTGGGCCTCGAACGGCATCCCGGTGGTTGCGAGGTAGTGGATCCTCCCCTCGGCGCTCGGGGTGCCCACCGCCTTCTCAAGAACGTCGCCGGCCACGACGCTGACCAGCCCCATATCGTCGAGGATGGTCCCGTCGAGGTCGAACACCACCACCCCCCGTTCGACCTGCCGCGGCGCGACCGGGGGGCGGGGAGGTCGCACCGCCGGGGGGTCGTCCTCCCCCGGTGCGGTCGGACCGACTACGGGCAGGGGAAGGTCGACGAGCGGGGGCGGAGCCTCGGGGAGGGCGGTGCGGGAGGGGGGGAGGCGCGACCGCGTCGGCATCGCCGGCTCATCTCCCCGGCTGCCTTAAGGCGCTGACGGGGCCCGGGGGCCCTATTAGGGAGCGGGCCGTGGGACGGGATGCCGCCCATGCACCCGAGCCGAGTGATCCGAGGTCGCACCACCCAGTTGCTCGAGGGCAAGCATATCTTGGTCGGCATCTCCGGTTCCATCGCGGCCGTGGAGGTGCCGAAGATCGTCCGGGAGCTCCTCCGCCACGGAGCCGACGTGGACGCGGTCCTGAGCCCCGAGGCGACCCGTATCATCACCGCCGAGGCGGTGCAGTTCGCTACGGGTCGGATTCCGATCACCCAACTGACCGGCGACGTGGAGCATGTGCGCCTCCTCGGCCCGGGGGAGGGCAGGGCCGACCTCTTCCTGATCGCCCCGGCGACGGCCAACACGCTCTCCAAGATCGCCCTCGGGATCGACGACACGCCGGTGACGTCGTGCGCTTCGGTGGCGCTCGGGGGCGGTGTGCCGATCCTGGTGGCGCCCGCGATGCACGCGCAGATGGCGGAAAACCCGGCGCTGCGGGAGAACCTCGAGCGGCTCCGGAGATGGGGGGTCGGGATCGTCTCCGGGGCCTCCGTCGAAGGGGAGGCGAAGATCGCCGGGCCCGAGGAGATATCCGCCGCCGTCCTTCACCGACTGGCGGACGGGCCCTGGCGGGGCCGCACGGTCGTCGTCATCGGCGGAGCGGCCCGGGAGTCGATCGACGCGGTGCGGTCGATCACGAACGAGAGCTCGGGCGCGTCGGCCGTGGCGCTGGCGACCCAGGCCCACTATCGCGGGGCGGAGGTGGAGCTGTGGACCGGCGCGCTGCAGGTTCCCGTCCCGGGGTGGCTCCGGACCTTTCCCTGGCGCAGCGTCTCCGATCTACGGGAGCTTGCCCGGCAGCGACGCGCGACCCTCCGGGGCGCCGCCGCGGTCCTCGTCCCCGCAGCGCTCTCCGACTTCACCGTCCAGCCGACCCCCGGGAAGATCGATTCCCGGGCGTCCCCGACCCCGACCCTCGAGCTCCGTCCCACGGTCAAGCTCCTGCCCGAGCTTCGGCGGCTGGCGCCCCCCCCGACCCGCCTGGTCGCATTCAAGCTCGACGCCGGCCGGACCCCCGCAGAACTGGAGGAGAAGGCGGAACGCCTTCGAACCGAGACCGGGGCGGATTGGGTCGTGGCCAACGACGCGCGGACGATGGGGAGCGCCACTACCGACTCCCTGGTCCTCCCCCGTCCGGGCGAGCGCCATTGGATCCGGGGGCCCAAGAGCGACTTCGCCGGGAAGCTCCTAGACGATCTCGGACGGGAGATCGCCGACCGGCCGTCGACTCTCTCTGCCACCGAGCGCCTCACCCACCGGCGCGGCCGCCGACCGTCACGGCGGGCATCGCGCTGATCCGGGGCGCGTCCGGCGGGGATGCTGGTACCCCGACGGCGTCGCAGCGCGCAAGGCGGAGAGCAAGAGCTCGTGCTTCCGCTCGTCCGCCTCCATGCTCTCCCACAGGATCCGAAGCACTCCGCCGAGCTCGGGGGCCGGATCGCCCCCGTCGGACGCCTCGGCCGCCCGCTCGCGTCGGAGGAGACCATCGATGTCGGCGCGGCTCACGCCGGTCGGACGCACCGCCGTGATGCCCCGGTCAAGGTAGGAGGCCAACGAGGCGACGATCTCTGCGTGCCGCAGACTATCGGAGGCGATCTGACGGAAGACGGCCCGGGTCATCTCGTCCCGGGAGCGTCGGGCGAGCCGCATGCACTCCGTGACCGCATCCTGCTCGCCGGCGACCCGCCGCCGGAACCAGCGGGGGACGGCGCGACCCGGGCGGGGAAGTGCGGCGGACGACGCCGACGGTCCCCGGCGGGCTCCGCCGCTCTCGGCAAGGGTGGCGGCAGCCTCGAGGATGCGCCGGGGACCGACCGATCCCTCGAGCATCTCCTGGGCCGTGCGGCGGGCCAGGGCCCGGGCCGTCGGGTCCTGCAAGGGGCGGGAAAGCGGCCGGCCGAGCCGCTTCCCCGACAGATATTGCGAGACGGCGGAGGGAACGATGCCGAGGAGCTCGGCCGTCCGTCGTTCCGGGAGCCCGAACGACTCCACCAGCTCCCGGGCGACGAGCGCCTGCATCACCCGGACCCACGCGACCGGCGATGGGGTCGAGCCGGTCACGGCGGGCTCCCCGGCCGATCCCGCGGACCGACCCCTCGTGGGGACGGCGCGCGGGGTTCGTGGCGGCGATCGCCCTGCCACCGGGTCCCGGTCATGGAGGCCCCTAGAGCGCGTTCACGAGGAAGCCGATGAGGAAGCCGACGAGAACTCCGGCGTAGACGATCCGATCTCGCCGAACGGAGGCGGCCCGGGTCTCGAGGGGCCGGAAGGCGCCGCGGAGCATCGGCAGCATGATGTAGGCGATGGCGCCAACCGCGGCGGCGTCGAAGATCACCAGGAAGAGGTCGCTGCTCCAGACGAATCCGAGCAGCCCGCCGACGATCGTCGGGACGCCGGCCAGGAGGTAGAGGCCGATCAGCCGGTCGGCCTTCCGGGCCTCCGGAGCGCCCAGGAAGGGGGCCACGATCGGGAAGCCCTCGCTGATGTTCTGGAGGACGAATCCCACGAAAACGACCGCGAGGATCCCGACGTTGCCGAGCGTCCAATTCACGCCGAATACGAGGCCCTCCGTCAGGTTCTGGAGGCCGATGCCGACGGCGACGATCGTGGCCATCCGGAGCGGGCCCGTTCCCGGGCGCTCGGGACCGGCCCGGCGCGGCCACGAGTCGACGGCAAGCAGGCCGAGGAAGGCCGCCGCGAACGCGATCGCAAACGCCGCGGCATACCCCGCATTCGCCACGTAGCCGGCGGGGTAGATGATGTGGGAGGCGTCGGAAAAGACGTCGGCCAGAAGGAACATGAGGATGCCGATCGCGGCGGCGTTCAGCCCCACGCCCCACCGACCCTGGGCGCGGGCACTGTAGACCAGCGGCAGGGCAAGGAAGATGGACAGTCCCATCGCCGTGGTCAGTCCGAGGAACAGCGGAAAGTCGGTCACGGCGGGTACGGTCCCCGGGTCCCCGGGTTATAAAGCCGTTCCGACAGTGAATGTCGCCGCTGCACGGTTCACAATGTGAACGGTGTACCGCTCCCGAGGGCCGTACGGGCCCCGGGGGTCGTCGCCGGCCCGCCCCCGTCGCCCTTAAGTGACGGCCGACCTCGGCGAACCGAGGTACCCATGGTCAAGCTGGCGGAGTGGCGCGGAAAGGAACTGTTCCGAAAGTACGGGGTCCCCCTCCCGAAGGGCCATGTCGCCCGCTCGGCGGACGAGGCCGAGCGTCTGACTCGGGACGGCAGCGTGCCGCTCCCCTGCGTCGTCAAGGCCCAGGTCCTTGCCGGAGGGCGAGGAAAGGGCGGGGCCGTGAAGTTCGCCTCCACTCCGGCGGAGGCGCGCGCCGCAGCGAGTTCGATCCTCGGGCTCGAGTTCAAGGGGGAGAAAGTGAAGGAGCTCCTGTTGGAGGAGAAGCTCGCGCTCTCGCGGGAGATGTACCTCGCCCTGACCTTGGACCGCGCCCTGCGGACCCCGGTCCTGATCGCTTCGGCCGAAGGCGGGGTCGAGATCGAGTCGGTGGCTGACGAACGCATCGACCGCCAGCCGATCGATCCGTTCCCCGGCCTCACGGGCTACCAGAAGCGTCGGGCGGCCCGTGTCCTCGGGCTCTCGGGGGCGGCGGCACGCTCCCTCGACCGTCTGCTGGACGCGCTGTGGACCACCTTCAACGCCGAGGACAGCGAGCTCGTCGAGATCAACCCGCTCGCGCTCGTCGGAGAGGGGCTGGTCGCCCTCGACGCGAAGGTGATCATCGAGGACGATGCCACCTTCCGCCATCCGGAGTACGCAGCGATCCTCGACGACCGGACCCCGCTCGAGGAGATCGCGCGGGAGAAGGACATCGCCTTCGTCCAGTTGGACGGCAACATCGGGGTCATTGCGAACGGCGCCGGGCTTACGATGGCGACGCTGGACGTCCTATCGGAGTACGGGGGCCGGCCGGGGGTCTTTCTCGACCTCGGGGGGACGGACGATCCGAAGAAGGTCACCGAGGCGTTCCTCCTCATGGCCCTGGCCAAGCCGCGGGCCGTGTTCCTGAACATCTTCGGCGGCGTCACGCGATGCGATACCGTCGCCCAGGGGCTCGTGGAGGCCATGCGCCAGGTCCCGGAGGCCGACCGGTTCCCGCTCGTCGCCCGCATCCGGGGGAACAACGAGGTCGAGGGGATCGAGATCCTCCGCGCGGCCGGGATCACCTCGATCCCGCAGCTCCGGGAGTCGGCCAAGGCGGCGGTCGCCGCGGCGGGAGGGCCGGCATGAGCGTCCTCGTCGACGCCGGGACGAAGGTCGTGGTCCAAGGGATCACCGGCCACCAGGGCACGGTCCACACCCGACAGATGAAGTTGTTCGGCACCGCGGTCGTCGCCGGCGTGACGCCGGGAAAGGGGGGCACGACGGTCGAGGAAACCCCGGTCTTCGACTCGGTGCGCGACGCCGTCGAGCGGACCGGCGCGAACGCCTCCTGCATCTTCGTCCCGGCCCCGTTCGCCAAGGACGCGCTCCTCGAGTCGGTCGACGCCGGGATCCGACTTGCGGTGGTGGTCACCGAGCACATCCCCTTCCACGACATGCTCGTGATGTACCACTACGCTCGGAGCCGGGGCGCCCGCATCATCGGGCCGAACTGCCCCGGGATCGCGTCGCCGGGCGCGGCGAAGGTCGGGATCACGCCGAACGTCGTCTTCCGGCCGGGACGGGTCGGCGTCATCTCCCGCAGCGGAACGCTGACGTACGAGATTGTGAACGGCATCAAGGAGCATGGCCTGGGGCAATCGACCTGCATGGGCCTGGGCGGCGACCCGGTCGTCGGCACGTCGTTTGTCGACGCCCTGCCGCTCTTCGAGCGGGACCCCGACACCGACCTG
>JAJZDF010000036.1 GCA_021828715.1 Thermoplasmata archaeon | reverse complement strand
GTACGCCTGGAGCGCGTCGACGACGGGCGGGGGCGAGTTCGCGATCTCCGCGATCGACGTGAGCGCTGCCGCGATGATCGCCGCGGTCTTTCGCTCGATCACCCGGAAGTAGTGCGCGCGACCGCTGGAAAGGTCGAATCGGGAGGCCTCCTGAAGGACCTCTCCCTCGACCAGGTCGGCGCACGCCTCCCCGCACCGCATGATGATCGGCCGCGGGTACTCGGCGGCAAGCTCGAACGCCCGGACGAACAGGTAGTCTCCCGAGACGATTGCCAGCGGCACGCCGAAGGCGCGCGGCATCGACGGTCGCCCCCGCCGGGTCTCGGCGTGGTCGATCACGTCGTCGTGGACCAGCGTCGCCGTGTGGATCAGCTGGAACGCCGCGGCGAGGGAGTGGATGGGCCGGGTCGTCTCCGATCCGAGCGCCCGGTACGCCGTGGCCATGAGCAGGGGTCGTACCCTCTTCCCCCCGGTCGCGCAGGCGTACCGCGCGGCCTCGGTGAGCTGGGCATACGTGGAACCGAGCACCTCGGCGACCCGCCAGTCGATGTCGGTGAGGTCCTGCACGAGCGTCGGTCCGAGATCGACGAGGGAGTCGGCGGCGGCGGCCCGGAGCGTCTGCTGGACGAGCGCCTCGAGCGACGCATCTCCCGGCGTCAGGGACGTCGGGCCCGTGCTCATGTTCCCCTCCCGAGCCGCGCGGGCCAGCGCAGCCGCATCATGGAGTCGAGACCCCGCGCACCGATATAGCGCATTCCGAGGGCGAGGAGGGGATCGAGGGCGGTATAGGGGTCACTCCACGCCTGGATCTTCGCCGCCCGCGCGAGCGGCTCATACAGCGCGGCATGCCACGCCGTGTCGTACTCCCGGAGCGGCGTCCCGCTCCGCACGTGCCGGGCGGCGGTCTCGCCGGCGAGCCACCCGCTGAGCATCGCCGTCGGGATCCCGCCGCCGTTGGTCGCCATGACGAGCTGGGCCGCGTCGCCGCAGAGGAGGACCGGCCCGTGGACGAGCGACGCCGGGGGCTGCCCGACCGGCACCCACCACCGGGTCGGATCGCGGGGAGGGGAGAATCCGCGGTGGGCGAGGAACCGGTCGAGGAGGTCGGAGAGCGTGCGCCCGCGCGGCAGCCGGGCGACGCCGAGCCCCACGTTGAGGTCGTGCGCCCGGGGGAACGCCCACGCGTACCCTCCGGGCGCGTCCCGGCCGAAAAAGAGGTCGATCCCGTCCTCCCCGGGGTCCTCCACGGTCGCGGTGATCATCCGGTACAGCGTACGGGGCCGCGGCAGGCCCACCGACCGGGCGACGGTGGAGAGCGGACCGTCGGCACCGATCACGACCTCCGCCTCGATCGTCTCCCCGTCCGTGGTACGGACGGTTGCGCCGCTCCGACCCGTGGCCCCGAGGGGAAAGCGCAGCTCCGCGCCCGCCCCTTCGGCGCGGTAGGCGAGCGCCTTGTCGAACGCCCGTCGGGAGACGGTCGCCCCGGCCAGGGGAAAGCGGAACCGGTGGCCATACGGGGAAACGCACTCCATCCAACGGGTCGACCGCAGGATCGTCGACTCCGGGACCACGAACGCCCGCGCGATCAGCTCCGGGCAGTTGAACAGATCCCCGAGTTCGGTTGCCGTCGGTACGAACTCCCCGCATTGGACGGGGTGCCCGAGCTCCGTCCGGTGGTCGAGCAGGAGCGTGCGCGCCCCCCCTTCGGCGGCGGCCCGGGCTGCCGAGGCCCCCGCGGGTCCCGCTCCGACCACGACCACGTCGAAGCGCTCCACCCGCTACACCCCGCTGAGGAGGAAGTGCTGGGCGGCCGACTGGATCGCCTGCAGGATCGGCTGCGGATAGAGCCCGATCCCCACGATCAGGACCGCGACCAGGCCGATTGCCGCCGCCCGTCCGTAGCCGAGCCCCCCCGCTCCGAGCCCCGTCGTCGGGACCGCTTCGGCGGTCGCGGTGGGGTCGCCGGAGTCGAAGTACATCACCCGGAGGACCCGCGCGTAGTAGAACACCGAGAGGGCGCTGTTCAGAAGTCCTGCGATGGCCAGCCAGATGAACCATCCCTGCGCCTGCACGGCCGAGCTGAACAGGACGAACTTCGACACGAACCCGATCGTCAGCGGGACCCCGGCGAGCGACAGGAGCATGAGGGCGAAGGCGGCGCCGAGAAGGGGACGGCGGACGCCGAGCCCCTTCCAATCGTCGATCAGGGGCCCGATCCCGAGCGCGGCGACCCCGGCGACGACGAGGAACGCCCCGCCCTTCATCAGGACGTGCGCGAGGATCTGGAGGGTGGCCCCCGTGAGCGCCGGTGCGGTCCCGATCGTGACCCCGATCAGCATGTAGCCGGCCTGGCTGATCGACGAGTAGGCGAGCATCCGCTTCATCTCCTTCTGGAGGAGGGCGAGCACGTTGCCGACCGTCATCGTCAGCACGGCGAGGACCCCGAGGGTGATCGAGACCATCGGGCCCACGTCGAGGGGCCCGCCCCCGAACGGCGACGAACCGGCGGTCGCCGAGTGGACCAGCAGCACCGGGCCGAGGAAGACCAGGAAGAAGGCGAAGAGGCCAATCTTCTTCGTGCCGCCGGCGAGAAAGGCCGAGACGTCGCTCGGGGCGCCGTCGTACACGTCGACCGCCCAGGCGTGGAACGGCACGAGGGTCACCTTGAACGCGAGGCCCGCGATCAGGAACCCGTAGCCGAGCAGGACCAGGACCGGGGTCCCGACCGACGCGGCCGCCGCCTGGAGGACGAACAGGTTCGTCGACCCGTAGGCACCGAAAAGGAGCGAAGCCCCGTAGAACGAGAGGACCGTGGAGAGCGCCCCGACGATGAAGAACTTCATCGCCGCCTCCATCGACCGCGCCTCCTGCCGACGGTAGCCGACCAGGAGGTACGACGGGATGCTCACGACCTCGATCGCGAGCAGCAGGAAGATGAGGTCGGAGGCGACCGCGACGAGCAGCATCCCGACCGCGGCGAGGAGGAGGAGGGCGTAGAAGATCGGGGCGCCCGGTTCCCGGGACGGACGGCTCGACGACGCGAGCACGACTAGGATGGCCGACACCAGGAAGATTGCCTGGAAGACGAGCCCGAAGCTCGTGAGATGGTAGAGCGGGGCGGACCCTGCCGCCGGGGTGACGTTCAGGCTTCCCGCACCGACCGTCGCCAGGACGCCGAGCGGTCCGAAGCCGAGATCGCCCAGGATCGAGAGGAGGGCCAGCACGGAGGCGGTGATCGCTACCGTGGCGAGGGTCTCGTTCCGCCGGATCCCGAGCACGTCGAGGAGAAGGACGAGCAGGAGCCCGCCGAAGAGAAGGAGCTCGGGTACGAACGGGCCGACGAACCCGGAGAGTTCCACCATCTCACACCCCCGGGAACCCGCGGATCGGCGACGCCGTGATCAGGTTCACGAGCAGGAACGGAAGCACCCCGAAGACGATCGCCACCGCGGCGAGGATCCCCATCCCCGCGGTCTCGTGCCACGGCAGGTCGTGCGCCTCCGCCGGTATCCCTTTCGGGGGGCCGAAAAGCATCCGTTGCATCATCCAGATGTAGAACGCCGCGGTCACCACGAGGATGCCGAGGGGCAGCAGGACCCAGTAGGCCAGCCGGTCCCATGTCGCCAGCAGCGCGGTGAACTCCGCCGGGAAGCTGATCAGCCACGGGAGGCCCAGGGAGGCCAGCGACCCGATCATGATCATCGTCGACAGGACCGGCGTGCGGGGGGTCATCCCTCCCACCGAGGCGATATCGCGCGTCCCGAAGGTGTGGTGGACGCTGCCCGACGACATGAAGAGGAGGCCGCTCACGATCCCGTGGGCAAACATCAGCAGTACCGCCGCGAGCAGGCCGAGGGAGGAGCCGACCGCGATCGCCAGCAGCACGATCCCCATGTGGTTGATCGAGGAGTAGGCGACCATCCGCTTGAGGTCCCGCTGGGACAGGGAGACGATCGATCCCCACGCGATCGAGACCAGGGCGACCACGAACAGGACCGGCTGGACCTCGTGGAACCCTGCGGGGAGGACGAAGACCGCCCAGCGGATCAGCCCGTAGCCGCCGAGCTTGAGGAGGAGTCCGGCGAGGAGGACCGACCCTCCCGTCGGCGCCTCGACGTGCGCGTCGGGAAGCCACGTGTGGAACGGGACGATCGGGAACTTGACCCCGAAGCCGAAGAAGAGCGAAAGGAAGAGGAACGCCTGCGTCACCACCGGCAGCGCCGGCGCGGCGGCGTAGACACTCGCGTAGTCGAAGCTGCTCGCGTGGGAGTAGAAGACGATCGCGAGCAGCCCCACGAGCATGACGATCGATGCGACGTGGGTGTACACGAAGAACTTGATCGAGGCATACCGGCGCCGGGGGCCGCCCCAGTAGCCGATGATGAAGAACATCGGCACGAGGACCGCCTCCCAGAAGAGGAAGAAGAGGAGGACATCGAGCGCGACGAAGACGCCGACGCAGCCGAGACACGTGAGGAGGAGGAGCCCGAACCACGCCGCCGGCTTCTTGGCTTCCCCCCACGAGTAGATGACGGTCGCGATCTGGAGGATCGCCGTCAGGAGCAGAAGGACGAGCGAGATCCCGTCGATCCCGACCGAGTAGTTCACCTGCAGCCAGCCCAGGTGGATCCAGGCATACGACTCGCCGTCCACGAACTGCGGGACGCCGCTCGCAAAGCCCGGCCAGCCGGGGAACTGGAGGAGCAGGTAGGCGACCTCCGCGAAGAAGACGACCGACGTCGCCAGCGCGATCCAGCGGGCGTAGCGCCCGGAGACGAACGTGAGCACGGTCCCGACGAGCAGCGTGACGAGGACGGCGGAGAGGAGGGGAAACATCTACGTCCCTCCGAGCCGGGCGAGGAGGAACGGCGCGACGATCAGCAGCAGGACGAAGACGCCGAGGAGGCCCGCGAGGACGTAGGCGGCGTAGTCGGAGACGATCCCCGTCTGCATCCGGCGCAGACGGTCGCTCGCGGTGCCGAAGGCACGCTCGAAGCCGTGGACCGTCCCGTCGATGACGTACCGGTCGACGAAGTCCGCGCCGCGGGCGATCCCGTAGACCGCGCCGGAGCCGACCCAATCGTAGGCCGCCTTCATGTAGTAGCGGTTCAGGAGAAGCCGCCGGACCGGCTGGAGCGCGCTCGTCTGGGGCAGGACGAAGATACGGCCGTTGCCCCAGAGCAGATAGGCGACCCCGATCCCGGCCGCCCCGAGACCGACACTGATCCCCGACAGGAGGAGGTCCGTCGGTCCGTAGACCGGCGGGATCCCCGAGGCGCCGGCTCCGTAGAGGAGCAGCCCCTGAAAGTCCGGCACGAAGACGAGCAGTCCGCCGAAGAGCGCCATCCCCGAGAGGATCACGAGCGGGACCCGCATCACCCACGGGCCCTCGTGGGCGGGAGGGAGCGTCGGGTCCCGGGGCCCGTCCCCGCCGAAGGCGAGGAACCATACCCGGAAGATGTAGTAGGCGGTCAGGAAGACGGCGGCGAGGGCCAGGATCCAGAACGGCCAGTAGAGCGGGTGGCTTCCCAGCTCCCCGTACATCGAGCCGAGGATGTCGTCCTTCGACCAGAAGCCGGCGAACGGCGGGATCCCCGCCAGCGCGAGCCCGCCGATCGCGAAGGCGGCGGCGGTAATGCGCATCGGCTTGCGGAGCCCGCCCATCTTGAACAGGTCCTGGGTGCCGATCGCGTGGATCACCGAGCCGGCGGCGAGGAAGAGCAATGCCTTGAAAAACGCGTGGGTGAACAGGTGGAAGAGGCCCACCATCGCGAAGCCGGCGCCCACGGCCATGACCATGTAGCCGAGCTGGCTGATCGTGGAGTAGGCGATCACCCGCTTGATATCCGGGTGGACGACCGCCATGGACGCCGCGAAGAACGTCGTGAAGCCGCCGATCGCCACGATCGCGAGCTGGTCGGTCGCCGTGAATCCGATGAAGACGCTCGTGACCGCGAGCAGATAGACCCCCGCCGCGACCATCGTCGCTGCATGGATGAGCGCCGAGACCGTCGTCGGGCCCTCCATCGCGTCGGGCAACCAGACGTGGAGGGGGAACTGGGCGCTCTTCCCGGCGGCGCCGCCCAAGATCATGAGACCGGCGATGGTCAGGAGGGTCGAGCTCCCGGCGGATCCGGCCGGGAGGAACGGTGACGTGCCCTGCGCGAAGACGAACCCGTTCGCGGCCCAGCCGCCGGCCGGGCCGGTGGTCGAGAAGTGGAAGAAGTAGATGAAAATCCCCAGCAGGAAGAGGACGTCGCCGACCCGGGTGACCAGGAACGCCTCCTTCGCCGCGCTGGCCGCGCTCGGCTTCTCGTAATAGAAGCCGATGAGGAAGTAGGAGCAGACCCCGACGAGCTCCCAGAATAGGAAAAACTCGAGCAGGTTGTTCGAGAGGACCAGGCCGGTCATCGCCGCAAGGAACAGCGAGAGCTCGGCGTAGTACCGCGGCAGGCCGCGGTCGTGGTGCATGTAGCCGATCGAGTAGAGCAGGACGAGGAAGCC
>JAJZDF010000035.1 GCA_021828715.1 Thermoplasmata archaeon | reverse complement strand
GGCGGTCAGCTCGAGCCGGCGGCGCAGCCGCGCGGCCCGGACGGCGATCGTCCGCGGGGGCGCGGAGAGGAACCCCGCGACCGCGTCGGGGTTCCCGACCGTGGCCGACAGGCCGATCCGACGGACCGTCCGACCGGTGAGGTCGTCGAGGCGCTCGAGGGTGAGCGCCAGCTGGGCGCCGCGGTCCGAGCCGACCAGTTCGTGCACCTCGTCGACCACGACCGCCCGAACGTGGCGGAGCCCTTCGCGAAGGCGGCTCCCGACCAGCAGGATCTGGAGCGTCTCCGGGGTGGTGAGGAGGAGGTCCGGCGGACGCTTCGACTGGGCGAGGCGGGCCGAGGCCGAGGTGTCGCCGTGGCGGACCGCGGCGGTGAGCCCGACCTCCTCGACCAGCGAGACGAGACGATGCTCGAGGTCGCGGTTCAGCGCCCGAAGCGGCGTCACGTAGAGGATCGAGATCGGGGGCGACGGATCGGCGAGGCGACGGGAGAGGAGCGGCAGGAGCGCCGCCTCGGTCTTCCCGGTGCCGGTCGGGGAGAGCAGCAGCGCGTCCTCCTCGCTGTCCAGGATCGGCGCGGCGAGCCGCTGGATCTCGGTCGGCTCCCGGATCCCCCGTCGGGCGGCCGCGTCGGCGAGGCGGGGGTCGAGCGCCGACCAGCGCTCGGGGTCGGGGGCGTCCATCCGGTCTGTCCCCGAGGGCCGCGCTCCGACGGGCGGCGCTACGGGGTGGGACCGGGCTCGAGCTCGAGCATCCGCAGGCCGAGGCTCTCGACCAGCGGACGGCCGAAGGCGCGGCTCGGGAACGTGTCGATCAGCAGTTCCTGCAGGATCCCGACGGTGGCCGAAAGCAGGTGGCCACCGACGAGCCGGTGGTCCGGTCCGGCGACGGCGCCGTGGAGGTGGATCGACGGGTGGCCGTCCGCCTCCGCGATCGTCCCGTGGAGGGAGACGACCTCGTGCGGCACGGTGAGCTCCTGGGGCCGGTAGGCGCTCCCGTCCCAGTAGCCGAACGTCGCGCGCCGGAACATCCCGATGCCGAAGACGACCGCGGCCGCCCGGAGCCGATGCTCTTCGGCGAAGGCGTTCAGCGCCCCGAACAGGTCCTGTCCCTCTTCCAGCCGCACCATCCACCGGCTCCCGTCCTGGACCGCCTGCATCCGTCCGACCCCGCTCCCGCGCGGTAGGGCGCGGGGCGGGAGATACTGTTTTCCCTCGCGGCCGGCTCCCGACCGTTCCTATGGCCGACCCGCCTCCGGATCCCCCCCGTCGGCGGGCGGCGCCGGCGGTGATCGACCGCCTGCGCGACGGCGGCCCCACGCTCGTCGCCCTCTCCGGCGGGGTCGACTCCGCGGTCGTGGCGGCGCTCGCGCAGGCGGCGCTGGGAGGGGCGGCGGTCGCCGTCACCTTGACGGGACCGGCGGTCGCCCGCGCCGAGGTCGAGCGGGCGGGGCGCGTCGCCGCGTCGATCGGGATCGAGCACCGACTCCTCGCCGCCGACCCGCTCGAACGGGCCGAGTATCGCGCGAACCCGTCGAACCGCTGCTACTTCTGCCGGTCCGTCGAGGCCGGCCGGCTCGTCGAGTTCGGGGGATCCCGCGGGATCCGGAGCTACTTGGACGGCGTGCACCTGGACGACCTGACCGACGTCCGGCCGGGACTCCGCGCGATGGAGGAGGCCGGCTTCCGGCACCCGTTGGCGGAGGCCGGATGGACGAAGGCGGACGTGCGCCGGGAGGCGCGAAGCCTCGGGCTCCCGAACGCGGAGCAACCGTCCGACGCCTGCCTCGCCTCCCGGGTCGCGCACGGCGACCCGATCGACGAGCCGCTGCTCCGGCGCATCGAGGCGGCCGAGGCGCTGCTCCTCGGACGCGGGTTCCTCCGGGTCCGCGTCCGGGTCCGCGGCGGGGGGGCGCGGATCGAGGTGGCGCCGGAAGAGGTCCCCCGCCTCCTCGATTCCCGCGGAGGCGCGGAGGTCGTAGCCGAGGTCGCCGCGCTCGGGTTCGGCCCCGTCACGGTCGACCCGCTCGGGTACGGCGGCCGCCGGGGCGCCGCCGAGGGCGGGGCCCCGTGACGCCGGGCACCGGGACCCCCGCGCCGGCCCTGCCCGGCCGCTTCGAGCTGGAGACCGATCTCGTCCCCCAGGGGGACCAGCCGAAGGCGATCGACGAACTGGTCGCCCGGCTCGAGCGACCGGAGAAGTACGTCACGTTCCTCGGCGTCACCGGGAGCGGCAAGACGTTCAGCATGGCCCACGTCGTCCAGCGTCTGCAACGGCCGACGCTCGTCGTGAGCCCGAACAAGACGCTCGCCGCCCAGCTCGTCAGCGAGTTCCGCGCGCTGTTCCCGCGGAACGCGGTCGAGTACTTCGTGAGCTACTACGACTACTACCAGCCCGAGGCGTACGTCCCCCAGATCGACCTGTACATCGAGAAGGACATGTCGATCAACGAGGAGATCGACCGCCTGCGGCACCGCGCCACTCAGGCGCTGCTGACCCGGCGGGATGTCCTCGTGGTCGCCTCGGTGAGCTGCATCTACGGTCTCGGGTCCCCCGAGGATTACCGTGCCTCGGTGGTCGGCGTCCGGGTCGGGCAGGAGATCGGCCGGCAGGAGCTGTTGGAGCAGCTCGTCCGGATGAAGTACGAGCGGAACGACATCGAGCTGAAGCGCGGGCGCTTCCGGGTCCGCGGCGGAACCCTCGACGTGATGGGCGCCGGCGAGACCGTCCACCGGATCGAGCTCGACGGCCGGCGGGTCGCCGCGATCACCGAGCTCGACCCGGTGACGCGCGAGGAGCGGCGCGACCTCGACCAGCTCACGATCTTCCCGGCGACGCACTTCCTCACGATCGACGAACGGATGCGCGGGATCCTCGCCGCGATCGAGGCCGAGCGGGACGCCCGCGTCGCGGAGTTGTTCGCCGCGGAGAAGGTCGTGGAAGCCCAGCGGCTCCGCGGCCGGGTGAATTACGACCTCGAGATGCTCCGCGAGACCGGCTACTGCACGGGGATCGAGAACTACGCGCGCTTCTTCGCCGGCCGACGGCCGGGGGAGCCGCCGTACACGCTCCTCGACTTCTTCCCGGACGACTTCCTCGTCTTCCTGGACGAGTCCCACGTGACCGTCCCCCAGCTCCAGGGAATGTACAAGGGCGACCGGAGCCGCAAGGACAACCTGGTCGAGTTCGGCTGGCGGCTCCCGTCGGCGCGGGACAACCGCCCCCTCACCTTCCCCGAGTTCCTCTCCCGGGTGCCCCAGGCCGTCTTCGTCTCGGCGACCCCGGGCCCGTTCGAGCGGAAGGCCTCGAAGGGGGTCGTCGAGCAGATCATCCGGCCCACCGGCCTCGTCGACCCGCCGGTCGAGGTACGCCCGCTCGCCGGGCACATCGAGGACCTGGTCGGCGAGCTCCGGGCGACGGTCGAGCGGGGCGACCGGGCGCTGGTGACGACGCTCACCAAGCGGACGAGCGAGGAGCTCGCGAACTACCTCGGCAAGGTCGGGCTGCGCGTCCGCTACCTTCACTCGGACGTGGAGACGCTCAAGCGCGTCGAGGTCCTGCGCGAGCTCCGCCTCGGCCATTTCGACGTCCTCGTCGGGATCAACCTCCTCCGCGAGGGGCTCGATCTCCCCGAGGTCAGCTTCGTCGCGATCCTGGACGCGGACAAGGAGGGATACCTCCGCAGCGAGACCTCGATCGTGCAGACCGCGGGCCGGGCGAGCCGCAACGAACGGGGAAAGGTCGTGCTCTACGCCGACCGCGTCACCGGCTCGATGCGCCGGGCGATCGACGAGATGCACCGCCGCCGCGAAGTGCAGGTGGAGTACAACCGGGTGCACCACATCGTCCCGGAGTCGGTCCAGAAGGAGATCCGCTCGCTGCTCGCCCCGGGGAGCGATGCCGCGTCGGGGGAACTGTCGACCGCCGGGCTCGGGAAGAAGTGGAAGTCCCGCATGCCCCTCCTGCTCGCCAACCTCGAGGAGGAGATGCGGCTCGCCTCGGAGCGCCTCGACTTCGAGGAGGCGGCGCGCATCCGGGACCGGATCCGGTCGATGCGGCGGGAGTCCGAGTCGCGGGACCGGCGACCGGCTGCCGCGCGATGAGCCCCGCCCCCCGGGTTCTTGTACTCCCCGTCCGTGACGGCCCCGTGGCGGAGCGGAGCCCGCCGGCGGGAGACGGGGCGCGCGGCCTCTCCACGCTCCGCCGTCTGGGTGCGGTGAGCGACCTCTTGTTCCTCTACGAGGCCGAGACGCGCCCGGCCGGGCAGCTCCGGACGATCGCGGCCCAGCTCGGGCTATCGGTCCAGGCGGCGTCGCACTCGTTCCGGTCGCTGCGGCACCGCGGTCTCGCCGAGTACCGGGACGGCCGCTACCGCCCGACCGTGCGGGGGGTCGACTGGCTCCACGCCGCGCTCGGCAGCGTGCGCGACGACCTCGCCGAGCGCCTGGACCGGCTCCACATCGTCCGGACGACCTGCGCGATCGCGGCGGCGCCGGTCGCGGACGGGGAGGGGGTCCGGCTCGAGATCGTCGACGGTCTCCTCACCGCCCGACCCGGCGCCGGGAGCGGCTCCCGGGGCCGGGCGTTCGGCGCGGCCCGCGCCGGGGAGCTCGTCGACGTCGGGGAGCTCGAAGGGATCGTCCCGTTGCCGGTGGGGCGGCTGCGGATCGTCTGCGTGCCGGCCGACCGCCTGCGCGCCGCGAACCTGGGGGAGGAGGTCCGCGACGCCCTCGCGGCCGCTCCCGACGGGCCGCTCCTCGCCTACGGACTCGAGGCGTGCCACCTGCTCGACCGCCTCCGGCCGGGGCGGCCGGTGGGGCGGTTCGGGGTCGCCGCCGCCGCCCAGGAGGCGTCCCGGCTCGGCGTCGCGTCTACCCTCGTGGTCGTCGACCGCGCGCTGCCCCGGCTGCTCGCCCAGTTCACGGGGACGGAGGTCCCGCCGTTCGAGTTCCTCCCGCTGCGAGGGGCGGCGCCTCCGGCGCCTCCCGTCGCGTCCCCTCCAGCACCCGGGCGACCCAGTCGACGGCCGCGGAGACGGACGGCAGCTCCGCCGCCCCGGCCCGCCGGAGGCTCTCCCGGCCGGCGGTCCCGGCCCCTCCGGTGAAGTCGAGGGTCCGCCCGTCGGGCGGCGCGAGGAGCGCGGTCGGGATCCGTCGCACGAACGGGAGGAGGTCCTCGAGGTTGGCGAGGTTCGACGGCCCGACGGCGAACGGGGCCACGACGATCGCGCGCGCCTCCCCGAGGAGCACCCGGTGGCGGGCGCGGCTCTCGTCCCCGAGGGGGGCGAACGGACCTTCGATCGCCGCGACGACCCCGAGCGCCTCCGCCGCCTCGGTGTCGGAGTCGAGGAGGTGGAGGGCCCCGGCCGTGACGCGGAAGCCCGCGTCGACCAGCGCCCGGAGCAGCGGCGCCGCGGCCCCGCCTCCGCCGACGACGTGGACCGGCCCGCGGCCGAGGGCGGCGGCCGCCGGGGCGGAGGCGACGACGAGGCGTCGAGGGAGGAGGTACGGGATCCCGCTGCGGGGATCGCGCTCCAGGTCGGCGTCGACCCCCCAGACCCGGGCGAGGAGGTCGCGGGAGAGAACCTCCGAGGGGCGCCCGTCGGCGACCCGCCGCCCCCGGGACAGGACGACGATCCGGTCGGCGTACCGGGCCGCCAGGTTGAGGTCGTGGAGGGCGGCGACGACGGTGACGTGTCGCTCCCGAGCCAGCCCCTGGACCCGGGTCAGGAGGTCGAGCTGGTGGGCGATGTCGAGGTGGGTCGTCGGCTCGTCCAGCAGCAGCAGCGGGGTCTCCTGGGCGAGCGTCCGGGCGAGGACGGCCCGCTGGCGCTCCCCGCCGCTGACCGACAGGAGACCGTCCTCGGCCCGGTCGCCGAGCCCGACCGCCTCGAGCGCGCGGCGGGCGGCGTCCAGATCGTGCGGCGTGTCCGGTTCGAGCGGCCGATGGAGGGAGTACCGGCCGTAGAGGACGTACTGGAGCAGCGGCACATCGTCCCGGAGCGGCTCGGACTGCGGGACCCAGGCGACCCGCCGGGCCCGGGCCCGGATCGAGAGCGTCGCCACCGGGGCGCCGAAGAGCCGGACGCTCCCCCGGTCGGGGGGGAGGAAGCCGAGGACGGTCCGCAGGAGCGTCGTCTTGCCCGAGCCGTTCGGGCCGGTGAGCGCGACGAACTCCCCCGGGGCGACGGTGAGGTCGAGATCGTGGAGGACGATCCGGTCCCCGAGGACGACCCGCACGCCCTCCAGCGCGAGGGCGGGGGCCCCGGTCACGGCCCCCCCATCGTGGAGGCCCGCCGCTGGTGGTAGAGGAGGTAGAGGAAGAACGGGACGCCGGCGAAGGCCGTGAAGATGCCGATCGGCAACAGCGATCCCGGGAAGGCGAGGTAGGCGGCATCGTTCGCGACGACGAGGAAGAGCGCCCAGTACGGGAGCAGCGTGCTGCCCGTGTAGATGAGCCACGCAGCGCCGCACGCGGCGCCCGTCGAGCCGAGCAGGATGGCGAGGCCGATCCAGTCCTGCCAGGC
>JAJZDF010000034.1 GCA_021828715.1 Thermoplasmata archaeon | reverse complement strand
GTACTTGTACTGGAACGTGCCCGCCGGCCCGCGCGGGAACGCCTCCCAATCGCGGGGGGTCGTCGGCCGCAGTTCGGAGGGCCGCTTCCCGTCCGCCGGGACGAAGCCCGGCATCGTGAGATGCTCCTCCGTGAGCCAGAGCATCGTCGCGTCCCGGATCGCCTGCTCGGTCGTGGCGTCCAGCGCGCCGGGGGCGACCTGCGAGCGCACCCACCCGACCAGGGCGTCGAACGTCTTCTCCGAGTTCTCCTCGAGCATCTGCAGAACGGCGAGCCGGATCGCGCTGCGGCGGAGCTGTTCGATCCCCGTGTCGCTCAGCCGAAACTCCGAAGTGAGGCCAAGGAGGCTCTCCGAATTGTCCGACAGCTCGGAGAGCGAGAGCAGGAAGAGCGGCGCCGGCGGCTCGTCGCTCGCGACGTGCCACAGGGAGAACTCCTTGCCGTTGGTCAGGAGCACGAGGGGGACCTTCACCTGCTTCGCCATCGCGGCGGTGTCGCCGATCTCCGTGACGTTCGCCGTCCGCTCCCGGACATCGAGGAACAGCCGGGGCTGCCCCTCGGCGTTGCAGAGGGCGTAGTCCGCGTGGCCGTCCCCGGGCCGCACGGGGTAGTCGAGGTAGACCTGCTTCTTGTCGTCGAGGTCCCAGCCCAAGGAGACCAGGAACGGATTCACGATCCAGTGGCGGATCTGCTGCTCGGTAAGTTCGGGGACATCGCGGAGCACCTCGCTCGCCACGTGGCCGAAGTCCGTGAGTCGCCGGCTGAGATCCACCGCTTCCATCGGGCGGTGAATGGGCCCGTCCGCCCTTAAATCTACCCGTCTTGGGGCGGGAGGGGCGCCGGCCGGGCGCCGAGGAGGCGCGCCGCCTCCCGGTCCAGGAACGGCTCGACGTCCTGCATCGGCCGGTCGAGGCCGGCATACGGGGGGAGCCCGAGCATGTCCGAGACGAGCCAGTCGACCTCGTAGGGGTAGATCAGCGTCGAGCCGAGGACTTCGAGGAGCCGGGCGACGCGCCGGCCCCGCGCGGCGGACCAGTTCCAGTAGCGGGGGGGATCGCCCAGGGCGCGGAAGAGACGGTCGGTAAGGTCGCGGTAGGTCCACCGACGGGGCCCCCCGATCGGAACGGTGCGGCGGCCGCCGCGCGATCCCTCCACGCGAACGATCCGCGCGAGGTCCGAGGCTGCGACCGGACTGATGTGGTAGCCGCCCCCGTCGAACAGCGGAAAGCGGTGCCAGCGCCGCATCGTACGGAGCATCACGGTCAGCAGGCGGTCACCGGGCCCGAAGAGCATCGTCGGCGTCAGGATCGTGTAGTCGAGATCGCTGTTCCGAACGGTCTGGTCGACCTGCCGCTTGCGCACGAGGTACGGCAGTTCCTCCTCGAGGGACGACGGCGCCGGAGGGACGCTCAGATGGACGACACGGGGGATCCCGGCCGCGGCGGCCGCCCGGAACATTCGTTCGAGGCCGGCGGCGAGGGGACGGAACCGACGATCGGGACCCGAGCGGTACCACGCGACATTCACGAGCAGGTCGACGCCCTCGAGCATCGGCGACCAGTCCTGCACGAGCCCGACATCCGCCCGCAGCACCTCCACCCCGAGGGCGATCTCGCGCGCGGAGGGACGGCGGTGGATCGTCCGGATCGCATGATCCGCGCGGAACTCCTCGAGCAGCGCTCGTCCGACGAGGCCGGTGCCGCCGCCGACGATCAGAAGCTGCGACTGGCGTTTCGCGGGCCCCGCGGCACCGCTCATCCGCTCGGGGCGGGGGCGACCCGCGCCGCCCCCTCTTCCGCTGCGGTCGGCGCGGCCGGGTGCGACGCCCCGAACCGTTCGCGGAACGCCCGGACGAACGCGGGCTTCGTCGCGGCAACCGAGACCGGCCGTCCCGTCTCGCGGGCGAGGGAGGTCATCACCGGTCCGTCGAACCCGCACGGATGGAACCGCTCGAACGGCCGGAGGTCGATGTCCACATTCAGGGCGGTCCCGTGGAACGTGACCCATCCTTCGACCGCCACCCCGACGGAGGCGATCTTGCGACGGCCGTCGACCCAGACGCCCCGGCGTCCGGGGACGTGGGCGCCCCCGACCCCCCACTCGGCGATCGTTTGCACGACCGTCGCCTCCAGGTCGTGGACGAACGCGCGCACGTCCCGTCCGCGCGAATCCAGATCGACGACCGGATACGCGACGAGTTGCCCCGGGCCGTGGTAGGTCGCCTTCCCGCCCCGCTCGACAGCGACGACCGGCACGCCGCTCGCGGCAGCCGCGCCGTCGTCGCCCTCGACTCCGACCGTGACGACCGGGGGATGTTCGACGAGCACGAGCGTGTCCGCCACCTCGCCGGCCCGTCGGGCCCGGACGAGGTCGCGCATCGCCCCGAGGGCCTCCGAATACTCCCGCGTCCCCCAGTCAACGACCCGCAGCATCCGGCCGCCTCCGCGCCACGTGCATCGGTTCCCCCAGCCACAACAGCGCCGCTTCCTGGACCGCTTCGGAGAACGTCGGGTGAGGATGGATGGTCTGGGCCAGATCGCGCACCTTCGCCCCCATCTCGAGGCCGAAGGAGACCTCGGTGACGTACTCCCCCGCCCCCTCGCCCGCGATCCGAACCCCGAGGAGGGCGCCCGAGATGTCGTCCCCGACGATCTTGACCCAGCCTCCGGTCGCATGGTTCGCGTGGGCGCGGCCGAGCGCCGCGAACGGAAAGCGGACCTCCCGGGGCCGATATCCGAGCTTCTCGGCCTCCTCCCGGCCGATCCCGACGCTCGCGAGCTCGGGCGTCGTGAAGACGACCGACGGCATCGCCTGGAACTGGTACCGCGTCGGGAGGCCGGCGATCGCCTCGGCGGCGACGATCCCCTCGCGGTAGGCCTTGTGCGCGAGCATCGGCGGGCGCGCGACGTCGCCGACGGCAAAGAAGTGCGGTACATTGGTCTGCATCCGGTCCGTGACGGGGATGAACCCCGTCCGGGGATCGAACTCCACGCCGGCCTCCTCGAGGCCGAGATCGCCGCTCGCCGGCCGCTTCCCGACGGTAACGAAGAGCCGCTCGGCGGCGAGCGTCTCGGGTCCCGCCGGCCCCTCGACCCGGAGGGTGATGCCGTTCGCGCTTCGCTCGAGTGCGGTCGCCTTCGTCCCGACCCGGAGGTGCATCCCGAGGCGCTCGAACGCCCCGGTCGCTTCGCGCGCGAGATCCGGATCGAGGCCGGGGAGCAGCTGGGGCATCAGTTCGACGAGGGTGACGTCCACCCCCACCCGGGCGAGGAACTGCCCGAGCTCGCATCCGCTCACCCCTCCGCCGAGGATGAGCATCGACCGGGGCAGGGAGGTGGCGTCGAGCAGTTCCCAGGCGTTCACCACGGTCGTGCCGTCGGTCTCGAAGCCCCGGAGGGTCGCGGGAACCGCCCCGGTCGCGATCACGGCGTACTGGAAGTCGATTCGCTCGTGCCCGCCGTCCGGGGCGGCGAGATCGAGCGAGCGAGGGCCGGTGAACCGGCCCACTCCCGGGAGGACCGTCGCTCCGGCCGATTTGAGCAGGCTCGCGACACCGTCCCGCTCCTTCCGGACGACCGCCGCCTTCCCCGCCGCCGCCCGCGCGAAGTCGAACGAAACGTCCGGGGCGATGACCCCGAGGCTCTCCCCGTCGGAACGGAGGCGGTGATAGAGGAGGGAGGCGTGGATCAACGCCTTCGACGGGATGCACCCGCGGTTCAGGCATTCGCCGCCCAGCGCGTCCTTCTCGACGAGCAGGACCTTCTTCCCGAGCTGGCCGGCGCGGATCGCGGCCATGTACCCACCGGGTCCTCCCCCGACCACCAAGATCTCCGTGGCGCGCGCGTACGTCCCTGCCATCGTCCCTACCCCGAGCGGCCCGAGCCGAAGGGAGCATAGACGTCTTCGGTCAACGACACCGGGTCCGGGGGCGGCGTCGACTCGGCGACGGCGACCGCGGCGCGGACCTGCTCCTCGGCCCGGAGGCGCATCTCGTCACGGCCCGAAGCCGAGACGAGCCCCTCCGCCTCCAGCCACGCCGCCAGCCGTTCCACGGGGTCGTGCGCTCGGGCCCGCTCCGGCCACTCCTTCGGCTGGTAGCGGGCCGGATCGTCCGAGCTCGAGTGCGGGGTCATCCGGTAGACGACGAACTCGAGGAAGGTCGCCCCCCGCCCGGCCCGTCCGGCCGCCAGGGCCCGCCCCAGCGCCTCGCAGACGGCGACGAAGTCGGTCCCGTCGACCCGGTGCCCCGGGATCCCGTAGGCGGAGGCCTTCGCCGCGAGGATCGGGGCGGCTGTCTGCTTCGCGACCGGGAGGGAGATCGCCCACTGGTTGTTCGTGCAGCAGAAGACGACGGGAAGCCGCCAGACCCCCGCAAAGTTGAGGCCGGCGTGCACGTCGTTCGCGCTGGTCGCGCCGTCCCCGAAGAAGGCGAGGGCGACCCCCGGAGAGCGTCGGATCTTCATCCCGTAGGCCACCCCGACCGCGTGGGTGACCTGGGTCCCGATCACCGACGACATCGAGACGTAGTGTACCTCCGATGCCGTCGGATGGCACGGCATGTTCCGGCCCCGGGCCGGGTCGCGGTCGTCCGCGAAGAGATGGTGGACGTACCGTTCGAGGGCGTGGCCCCGTACGAGGGCGATCAGCTGCTCCCGCAGGCCCGGGAGGATCCAGTCCTCCGGGGTGCTGACGAGGCCGGCCGCCACCGATACGGCCTCCTGGCCCGTCGCCGCGCCGTAGAACCCGACCCGACCCTGTCGCTGCAGTCCCTGCATACGGGCATCGAGCGCCCGACCGAGCGTCATCCAACGGAGGGCCGAGACCATCGTCTCCGGTCCGAGAGGCCCAAGGCGCTCCACCACCTGGGGCCGGGAGTACGGGAGGGGCACGACCTCGCCCGATGCGGTCATGGGTCGGAGCCGTCCCCTCCGGCGCGGTCCGTGAGATGGCCCCGCCTCAGGCCATCTCCGCGAAGAGTTGGTGCGGGTCCTCGAGGTATCCCTTCACGGTCGCCAGGAACTGGGCCCCTTCGATCCCGTCGATCAGCCGGTGGTCGAGGGACACCGAGAGGTTCATGAGATCGGCCGGCCCGATCGTGCCGTCCGGGCGGTAGACCGGGCGGCGGAAGATCCGGTGCACCCCGAGGATCCCGACCTCGGGGTAGTTGAGGATCGGGGTCGCGAGCACCCCGCCGAGGGCACCCAGACTGGTGATCGTGAACGTGCCGCCGGTGAGCTCCGCCCGCGTCAGCTTTCCCGCGCGTCCCCGGTCGCCCAGATCCTGGATGTCGCGCGCCAGCTGGAGGAGGCTGCGTCCCTCGGCGTGGTGGATCACCGGTACGATGAGCCCGTCCGGGCCGGCGGTCGCGATGCCGATGTGGTACGAGGGGTGGAGGACGAGCTCGTTCCGGGCGTCATCTACCGTGGCGTTGAGGCGCGGGTGGGCCCGAAGCCCGGCCACGACCCCCTTGATGAGGAACGGCAGGTAGCTCAGCCGGACCCCCTGCTTCTCCACGTGCTTCGCCATCCGCTCCCGGAGACGGACGAGTTCGCTCACGTCGACCTCCTCCACGTAGGTGAAGTGGGCCGCCTTGTGCACCGACTCGGCCATGTGATCCGCGATCACCCGGCGGAGCCCGCGGATCGGGATCCGTTGCAGCGTCTCCTCCGGGCTCCCCCCGCTCGCCGCGGGGACCGCTATCGTCGGGGCCGGGGGGGGTGGCCCGCCGGGGGACGCGGGGGACGCCGGTGGGTGATTCGAGCGATCGGAGGGGATGGCGGGCCCCCCGGGAGCGGGAGGGGTGGAGAGATCGGCCTCCACGAGCCGCCCACCGGGGCCGCTCCCGCGGATCGTCCGTAGGTCGATTCCGCGCTCCGCAGCGAGCCGACGCAGGTACGGGGAGGCGAGGACCGGTCCGGTCGGCGCCGCAGCCGGGGAGGTCGGAGCCGGCATTGGGGGAACCTCCCGATCGGGAGTGGCGGGGGGTGCCGCGGTCGCCGTCGCGGACGGCGCGGGGGAGGGGGGCGAGGGGGCGGGGATCGGGGCCCCGGCCGGGGCGGACCCGCCGACCGGTTCGATCGTGACCAGGAGGCCCCCGACCTTGACCTTCTCCCCGACCTGGGCATGCAGACGGAGGACGCGCCCGGCCTTCGGGGAGGGGATCTCCACGTTCGCCTTGTCGGTGAGGACGCTGACGAGCGGGGCATCCTCCCGGATCTCGTCGCCCTCCTTCACGAACCACCGGACGATCTCTCCCTCGGCGACGCCTTCCCCGATGTCGGGGAGCCGGAACTCGTACGGCATGGGATCAGCCCGACCTCACGGTCTCGCGGGCGGCGTGGGCGATCCGGGCGGCGGTGGGCAGGTAGAGGTGCTCCAGGGCGTACGGGAACGGAGTGTCGTACCCCGTGACCCGCGCGATCGGCGCCTTGAGCGAGTAGAACGCCTTCTCGGAGAGGAGCGCGGCGAGCTCCGCCCCGAACCCGCAGAAGCGGGCCGCCTCGTGGACGATCACCGTGCGTCCGGTCTTCTCG
>JAJZDF010000033.1 GCA_021828715.1 Thermoplasmata archaeon | reverse complement strand
ATCCCCGGAGGCGGCGGCGGTAGCGGTCGGAAAGGAGTTGGACGGCGACGTTCAGCCCGAGCACGATCACGATCGACAGCCACGCCGCCTGGAAGGCGAGCGCCAGAAAGTGGCCGAACGTCGCCGGGTTGTCGTAGAACTGGTAGATGACGACCGACAAGGTGCCGGTCGGGCTCATGAGGCTCGAGATCGGGTAGGAGTTGAAGCCCGCGGTGTAGTAGAGCGGCGCCGCCTCGCCGAGCCCGAGCGCCATGGCAAAGAAGACCCCGGTGAGGACCGTCGGCAGGGCGATGCGGAACGCGACCCGGCCGAGGTACTGACGGGGCCGGGCCCCGAGCGCGAGCGCCGCCTCCCGCTGTCCCTTCGGTACGGAGGAGAGGGCGACGTCGGTCGTCCGATAGACGTACGGCGTCATGAAGATCCCGAGGGTGATCGCGCCCGCGAGGGCGGTGAACCCCCAGCCCGTGTAGATCACGAGCAGGAAGTAGCCGAAGTAGCCGAGGACGATCGCGGGGATGCCCGCCAGCAGGTTGCCGGCGGTGCGGGCCAGGCGCGCGACCGGCGGCGGGGCGTACTCGCTCGTGTAGAAGCCGGCCGCCACCCCGAGGCCGGTCGAGAGCGCCGTGGCGATCCCGAGGATGATGAACGTTCCCTGGATCATCGGGTAGAGGCCGCCGCCGGTCCCGACCTGGTTCTCGGTCAGGGTCGCGAGGGAGAACGTCGGGAGCGCGTTCGCCGACACCCAGTAGATCATGTCGAAGAGCGGGAAGAGCACGACCGCGAACGCCGCGAGGAGGACCCACCCGATCGCCCGGTCGAAGACGAGCCGGCGGCGGAGGCTGCCGGAGCTGCGCCGAAGCTCCTCGCCGCCTTCCGCCGCCGCGGGAGGGGACCCGGACGTGCTCATCGGACGACCAGCCCTCCTTCGCTGCCGACCGTCGTGGCGGTCGCGACCTCGGTGCGGGTGAGGCGCTGGGCGAGGAGGTTGACGACGAGCGCGATGACGAGGAGGACCAGGGCGATCTCGACCAAGAATCGGAGCAGGAGCGGATAGATGAACGCGCTGTCGAGCTGGTGGAAGGTGAGCGACGCCTGGGTCGTCGACGCCGAGTAGAGGCTCTGCGGGATCGCCGGCACCGCCCCGATCACCATCGCGACCGCGACGCTCTCCCCGACGGCGCGGCCGAAGCCGAGCAGGACCGCGCTCCCGATCCCGAGCCGGGCGCTCCGCATCCGGACCCGTCGCGCGACCTCCCAGCGGGTCGCCCCGAGGGCGAGGCCGGCCTCGATGAGGTCGCCCGGTACCGCGCGCAGGGCATCCCGCATCAGCGCCGTGGTGAGGGGGATGATCATGATGGTGAGGATGGCGATCGCGAGCAGGAGCCCGTGGGGCCCGATCTCCGAAACGGGGCCGCCAAAGCCGGGGATCCAGCCGATCGTGTCGCGCAGCCCCGGCTCGAGGGTGAGCGCGAAGTACGGGGCGAGGATCACGTACCCCCAGATCCCGTAGACGACGCTCGGGATGCCGGCGAGCAGGTTCGTGAGGATCGTGAGGATGCGGCTCGGGATCGACGGCAGGTAGACGACGATCGAGACCGACAGCGCGAGGCTCAAGCCCGTGGCAAGGACGAGCGCCGCGCCCGCGGTGATCCCCGTCCCGACCACGAACGACCCGATCCCCCAACTCGAGCCGGTCGAGTTGCCCGGCAGGAAGTCATAGTACGTCGACCAGAACGAGGCGCCGAAGTCCTGGAAGTGGCTGGCCGCGACCAGGACGAGGGTGACGATCGCCACCAGGAGGAAGGGGATGAGGGCGATCGGACTCCCGAGCCAGGCCCGCCAATTGGCCGGACGCGTCCCCCGCGCGGGCGCGGGGGCTGGGGAAGTACCGGCCGCGGAGGGCTCCGCCTCCGCGGCCGGACGAACGGGTTGGTCGCCGGGGGCTCCCAAGACCACCTCGTGGCCGCCCTAGGCGCTCACCGGCACGGCGTTGAGCGCCAACATGTCGTACCCGATAACCTCGGCGGTCAGCGGGAGGAAGTTCGCCGAGGGGGCGTACGTACCGCCGTACGTCAGCGCCCACTCGAGGAAATTCACGACCCACTTCTGGTGGGCCGAGCTCGAGGGATGCGTCGAGATCAGCGTGTACTCGAGGTTGGTGTCCGGGTAGGGGGTCGGATAGGCCGCCGTCGCGTTCGTTCCGCCCTTGCCGAGGACGAGGTTGGTCGCTCCGGGCACGCCGCCCAGGATGAGGCTGATCGCGACGCTGGGCGGCTGGAGGTTCTGGAGCCCGAGGTTCGCATCCTCGCTGATGTTCTGGGCCGTCGGCATGATGTAGTTCTGCTGGCCCGCGCCGCTCGTACTGACCTGCCCGTTGTAGTTCGCGTTCTGGTCGCCGAGCGCAGCGTACTGCAGGGAGGAGTCCGCCCGAACCTCGGAGAGGTAGCTGATCCCGATGTAGGCGATCCCGTAGGGGGTGCTCGACAGGGTGGTGACCATCCCCGAGTTCCCGTCCGCGCCGGGTCCGATCGGCCAGGAGATCGTCGTCCCGTAGCTGTGGGTCCAGCCGGACCAGCTAAGGTAGCAGAGCGAGGTCCACATGAACGTGTCCCCGCTCCCGTCGGAACGGTGGATCGGGACGATCGTGTTCCCGGGCAGCGTCACGCCCGGGTTCGCCGCCGCGATGAGCGGGTTGTTCCACGTCGTGATCGCGCCCTGGTAGATCATCGACAGGATCGTGCCGTTCAGGTTGAGGTGCTGGGTGATGCCGGGAATGTTGTAGACGACCAGCTGGGAGGAGATCGCGATCGGGACGTTGATGAGGTTGTACTGGCTCGCGGTCGTGGGGAGCAGGTAGGCGTCCGTCCCCCCGATGTCAACGACACCCGACTCGGCGGAACTGATCCCCGTCCCGCTTCCGGTGGATTCGGGCGAAAGGCAGATCCCCGGGTTCTGGGCCGTGTAGTTCGGCGAGAGGATCTGGAGATACGGGTAGATGAGACTCGATCCGGTCTCCGATATCGTCGTGCTGCATCCGCCCGGACTCGTGCCCGAGGAGGACGACGACCCTCCGTAGTACTTGCCCGCGACGTATCCGGCCCCGATCCCTACGATCAGGAGGACCACCGCGACCGCCACGGCGACCCCGGTCGAAAGACCGCGCCGTCGGGAGCCGCGGGGCGCCGACCCCGTCAGGCTGTCGTTCGTCGAGGGCGAGCTCGATCCTGGTCCGCTCATGGTTTCGTTCTACCTCCGGGTACGGGGGTCGGTCCGAACCGCCCCAATCCCGCGCTCGCGCGCAGGGACGCCGTCCGCGCCTCCGCCCCGCACCCGGCCGCCCGCGCCCGGGCGACGATCGCGACCCGAGGGAACGGCGCCGGGTCCGGGACCGGGCGAATCCGGTTCGGTGGGGACCGACACGTCTCGCGGGACCCGGAGTGGGGATATATAGAACGTGACTTTAGAATGTATACTATGCCATAGGTAAGTATTGTACACGGGATGTCATGGGTCCGGGCCGGCGGGCGCCGGGGCCGCAGACGCTTTGGCGGCCGGCCCCTCGCCGCCGCACGACGCGCTGGCTGGTCCGGTTCGGCTACGACGGGATCTCCTTCCGCGGATGGGCCCGCCAACCCGGGGCCCGGACCGTGGAGGGGGAGATCCTCCGCGGGCTCGCCCGCCACCGCCAGATGCGCGCCGGGCCGGGCGCCTCCCTCGAAGTCGCGAGCCGTACCGATCGCGGGGTCCATGCGCGCGGGAACGCCCTGACGCTCTCCTCGGAACTCCGCGCCCCGGCCCTCCTGCGGGCGCTCAACGGCATCGCCCCGGACCTCTTCTTCTGGGGCGCGACCGAGGTCGACCCTGCGTTCCGGGTCCGGCACGCCGTCCGACGGACCTACCGGTATTTCGAGCCCGCCGGGGGCCGGGACCCGGATCGCTGGCGGGCCGCCGCGTCCCGCATCGTCGGAACCGTCGACGTCCGCTCGCTCGGTCGGGGGCTCGGCGCGGGCGGGCCGGTCTGGAGGGACATCGAGTCGGTCCGGCTCGAGCCCGAGGAGGAGTTCCTCGTCGTCGAGACGCGCGCGCCGTCGTACGTCTGGGGCGAGGTGCGGAAGATCGTCGGCGCCTTGCGGGAGGTCGACGCGGGCCGCCTCTCCCCGGCCCGGCTCTCGGAGGCACTCGAGGGGCGCGTCCGCCTCCCGATCCCGCTCGCCGAGCCCGAGCGGCTCGTGCTCTGGGATGTGGACCACGGGATCGCCCCCGCCTACCGATGGGAGGGACCGAACCGCCCCCAGGCGCGGTACTGGACCGCCGAGCGGGCCGCGCTCCGGGCGCGGGGGCGGCTCCTCGACGCCGTCACGGTCTCGGACCCGGAGACCGACGGCCCGACGGAACGCCCGCGGCCCTGAGGCCGGCTACCCGACGCGCTCCCAGCGCTCGAGCTTCTGCACGGTCGCGAGGGTCGACCCGCGTTGGATCTCCTCGCGGACCCGGTTCTCGTGCTCGAGGACGTCGAGGGCCCGGTTCGCGATCTCGGCCGCGCGCTCGCGCGGGACGACGACGACCCCGCTCGGATCGCCGACGATCCAGTCGCCCGGGCGGACCCGCTGGCCGCCGACGACGACCTCGACGCCGATCTCCCCGAGCCCCTTCGGCTCGCCGGCGTTCGGGCTGACCGAGCGGCTGAACGCGGGAAACCCGAGTTCGAGGATCGCGTCCAGGTCCCGGACGGCGCCGTCGACGACCACCGCGGCGACCTGGCGCCCGTGCGCCGACCAGCTCGCGAGCTCCCCCCAGATCGCGGTCGTCCCGCCCCCCGCGTCGATCACGATGACATCGCCCGGGCCGGCCCGGTCGATGGACTCGACCGGCTTCGCCCAGTCGCCGTCCCGGGTGACGACCGTCACGGCGGGGCCGGCGATCCGTACGGAGGCGTCCCGAAGACGGGGAAGGATGCCGTGCATCGCCCCCTGGCGTTGCATCGCGTCGGTGACGTTGGGGCTCGAGACCTTGAGGAACGCCGACCGGAGATCGGCCCCCGAGTAGCGGCGGAAGAGCTCGGTCGCCGCCTCCTTCTGGGTGTCGATCGCGGTCCGGAGCGTCCGCGTCGCCTCGGTGATCCGCGGGCTCTTGGTGATCGCGCCCCCGACAATGAGGATCTGGGCCCCCGCCCGCGCGGCGACGGCGACCGACTCGCTGTTCAGTCCGCCGGCGACGGCGACCGGCACCGGGACCGCCTTCGCGATCTCTCCGAGCACCGAGAACGGGGTCTTGCCGGCCATCTGCATGTCGATCCCGACGTGCCAGCAGACCGCCGCGACCCCGAGCTCGACGACCCTCCGGGCCCGCGCGACGGGGTCGGCGGCCCCGAGGAGGTCGACCATCACCTCGGCGCCGTACAGTTCGCCCCCCCGCACCGCGTCGGCGATCGTGTCGTCGTCGGCCGCCCCGAGGACGGTGACGACATCGGCGCCGGCCTTGGCCGCGATCTCCACCTCGAAGGCCCCGGTGTCCATCACCTTCATGTCGGCGACGATCCGACGGTCCGGGAACGTCTTTTTGAGGGTGCGGACCGCCTCCAACCCCTCGCTCTTGATGAGCGGCGTGCCGGCCTCGATCCAGTCGGCCCCTCCCTCGACCGCCTCCCGGGCGGCGAGCAGGGCCCGGGAGAGGTTCTCGAAGTCGAGCGCGACCTGCAGGATGGGACGGTCGAGCCGCATGGTCGGTGCGAGGGGGGGCGGCTATTAACGCTCTCTCGGCGTGCGATGCTCGGTGTTCGCGGGGCGGATCCGGGTCCTGGCGGGGGACGCCCGCCGCATCCCGGAGCTCGCCGACGGGTCGGTCGAGCTCGTCGTCACCTCCCCGCCGTACCCGATGATCCCCCAGTGGGATCCCCTCTTCCGCGCGTTCGGCGCGACCGACTACCGGTCGATGCACGCGCTCCTCGCCGACGCCTGGCGGGAGAGCTACCGCCTGCTCTGCCCCGGAGGGATCCTCGCGGTCGTCATCGGCGATGCCCTCCGCACCGACGACGGCCGCTTTCGGCTCTGGCCGAACCACGCCACGACGCTGGCGGCGGCGGCCGACGCGGGGTTCGACCCGCTGCCGTACGTGCTCTGGAAGAAGCCGACGAACAAGCCGAACGCCTTCCTCGGCTCGGGGTTCCTGCCGACGAACGCCTACGTCACGCTCGACTGCGAGTTCCTCCTGTTCTTCCGGAAGGGAGGCCCCCGTCGCTTTCGTCCCCACGCCCCGGAGCGCGAGGAAAGCCGTCTTTCCCGCACCGAGCGCGACCGATGGTTCAGCCAGGTCTGGAGCGATGTCCGCGGGACTCCCCAGCGGCGCGCGGGGGGCCGGACCGGCGCCTTCCCGCCGGCGATCCCCGAACGGATCGTACGGATGTACTCGATCGTCGGCGACACGGTCCTCGACCCGTTCGCGGGGACCGGCACGACGCTCTGGGCGGCGGCCGCCCTCGGGCGCAGCGCGATCGGAGTCGAGTGGGACCCGGACGTCCTCGCCAACCTGCGGACGGACGCGGCGCGCCGCGGCTCCGGCTGAGCGGGCCTACCCCCCCGACGGCCGCACGGCGTCGTCGGGGAGGGGCGGGGGCGCCGCGGCGGGCGCCGACGTCGGCGGCCCCGCCTTCGGATCGGGCGCG
>JAJZDF010000032.1:3605-6684 GCA_021828715.1 Thermoplasmata archaeon | reverse complement strand
TCGGACGCCCTCTACTGCGCGATTCTCAAGGTCTACTCGGGGCTCTCCGGCCGCCGCGCTTGCGGCGTCTACGAGAACGTGTCGGACCGGGACCTCTTGGCGACCGTGCCCAGCTACAACGTCGCCTCCCGGGCGCTCAACCGGCCGGAGGCGACCGCCGTCCTCTACCGCCTCCTCCAACTCAGTGCCGCGCCCCTCGCGGGCTTGGAGGAGGGCGGCGCAGTTGCCCCGGACAGCACCGGGGTCCAAACCACCTCGTTCGGGGGCTGGCGAGAGGAGAAGCACGGCGAGAAGCGAGAGAAAAAGTGGCTCAAGGTCCACGCCGTAGTGGGGACCAAGACCCACATCGTGATCGACGCTCGGGTTCTCGACGCGAACTCGGCGGACTCCCCTCAGTTCGTCCCGCTGCTTCGGGGGGCTTTCGAGGCGGGTTTCCGACCCGCTTCCGCTCTCGCGGACAAGGGCTACCTGAGCCGAGACAACTACACGGCGGCTACCGAGATGGGGTTGGAGACGTTCATCCCCTTCAAGTCGAACAGCATCGAGGCGGGGCAGGGCTCCTCCGCGTGGCGGAAGGCGTACCACCTCTTCCAGGCGAACCGGGACGAGTTCGACCGTCGATACCGTCTCCGCTCCAATGTGGAGAGCGCCTTCAGCGCCATCAAGCGCAAGTTCGGGGAGCACGTCCGATCCCGGACCCCGGTGGCTCAGGTCAACGAGATTCTGGCGAAGCTCATCTGCTACAACTTGACCGTCGTCGTCCACGAGATGTTCGAGAACGGGATCGGGCCGCAGTTCTCCAAGAAGGACTCGATGACACCCTCGGTAGGCTGGGGTTAGTACTGAAACTCCGGCGCAAGGACTTAATACGTCTCCCGGCACTCTCCGACTCGATGACGGCGTCACAGGTCGATATCGCCAGCGAGAGCCATCCCCGTCACGCGGGCGTCGACGACGATGGCCTCACGGTGGTCGCGTTCGATACGGAAGAGGAACTGCGGACACTCCTCGGTGCCATCGGCATAACCGTCGACACCGACCGGCTTCTCAGGAGCGGAGAGGGCAGGGCCCTGTCCTGCGCGAGCTGCGAGAAGACCGTACCAGTAGAGCAGGTCGGGCATGTCCTGCCAGGGAGCGCGTACGTCTACTGCAAGGACCCCGTCTGCGTTTTGGATTATCTCGAACGATTCGCATGAGCACTTCGGGCCCGGAAAACAGCGAACGGGTCCAAACAAGAGAGGAGCGACTCAACACCCTGCGCAAGGAGTTCGTCGCGGAGTTCGGGGAGAAGCGAGGCCAAGAACTGTTCCGACAGGTCCAAGCATCCACCTTGAGCAGGGTGGGGCCAGAGGCCTGGATTAGCGTTCTTGATCCCAAGGACGTCCGTGACGTCTTCGACAGGCTCTGGCAGAAAGGACTTGCTGGGCTCAGTACAGCCGAGCTGCTGCAGGTCGACGACGTCCTCTCAAAGAGTGTCGCTCGTCACAAGGTTATCCTACGGTTTCTGAAGTACTACCTCCAAGACGAAGAGTATGCGGCCGTCGACACGGCCTTCCAACTAATCGGAATCCTGCGAGACCGCTCCACCCACTCTCCGAACCGTCGCCAACTCATCCGTGCCCTCTACGACCGACTCCGACGTCTCCGGTATGGCGACCGCATCCGTAACCAAGTTTCGATGGGCTGGCTAGAGAAGGCCACCTACCCGGAGATGAGGCGCCTTGAGAACGCTCTTGCGCCAGCCGGCAGGGCACATGGGCCTGCTTCCGAGGCAATCGCCCAGGTTTTTTATCGCTCACTTGAGCCCCAGCCAACTAAGATGTGGGTCCGGTCGGCCGATGACCCTACCGAGGTCTTCGGCGAGATCGCGTACAAACTGCTCGGGGGAGGCCCACAAATACCGTACCTTGATCTCTATGCTACCGCCAATGCTCAGTTGGTGCGAGACGCGGCAATTGAGGACTTCCTCGGAACCTACCTCCAATTCGAGAGAGAAGTATTCGAATTGGGCGAGGCTGGGAACTTCGTGCGGGTTCGGCGCAAGGCGCGCCCGTAGTGACGGTGATGAGCGCCCCCCGTGGGGTCGATTCAGCCACCTCGATTAGAAGGATTGATTCCGGACGGGGGTTCCGATCCAAAGCCGAAGAGCATCGTGAATCGAAACCCGGCCGGGTGAATCAAGACCGGGGGTTCAAGGGAGGTTTAGATTCAAAGCCGACCGGGAGTCCAACGTTAAATAGACCGGCTCCGTCGGCCCCCCGGCTGACGGCCAAAGCGGTGGGGAAACACCCGGTCTCATTCCGAACCCGGCAGTTAAGCCCACTGGCGTTCCGCGCAGTACTGAAGTGCGCGAGCCTACGGGAGACGCGGAAAGCTGTCAGCCTCCCCTTCCCTCGCCGGAGCCGGGTTCTCTCGGGAGGCTTTCCCCGGGCGCCCGTGCCTCGGGCCCGGGTGCGTCTATTCTGCGTTCCAAGAGTCCGGCGCCGAGAGCGGATCCTCCCGGGGCCGGTCCTTGGGGATGAAGTCTCCCCGGGACGGCCGGGTCCCGAGGGCATACCATGGCGCGAGCACGTCGACGAACGCGCCGACCAGCGCCGCCCCGAAGAGCCGTAGGTACGACCCCCTCCACCGCACATACTCGGCATGCAGGCGGTACCCCTCGAGGTAGCCGGTCGCCATCGTGACCCAGACGAAGCCGGTAAAGACGCTCGTCCCGATGAGGATCGGGCCGTAGCGGAGAACGACGCTCGCCGCGAGGATCACGACCGACGGAAGCGCCGAGTACCAGGAGAGGGCCGAGTAGAACAGGGTGAGCCGCCGGCGGAACGGTAGTTCGGGGGCCCGCCGCAGCGCGAACAGGACGCCGTGCATCCAACGACGCCGCTGCCGGAGCTGGTCGAGGAGCGAGAACGCCCCCTTCTCGTAGGCAAATCCCTTGAGCACCCCGAAGACCGAACCGTAGTGAGCCCGCACCCGGATCTCGAACGTCAGGTCCTCCGCCGGCGAGTAGCCGACCGTGTCCCACCCCACCGAGTCCTCGACGTCCGAGCGGACGAGGATGTGGGAGCCGTGGAACCCG
>JAJZDF010000032.1:0-3595 GCA_021828715.1 Thermoplasmata archaeon | reverse complement strand
GGGGTTCCCCGGCAGCGTCATCGAGTCGAGGACCCGAAGGTCGTCGTAGGTGCGGGTCAGCTCTTGGGCGTGGCTCGGGCTCCCTTTCCAGTCGATCGGGTAGAGGATCACTCCGACCCCCACCCGGGGGCCGTCCGTGCGGACGAATTCCGCGATCCCGAGCAGCGTGTCCTGCCCGACCGCGGTCTCCTCGTCCTGGTGATAAACCCACGTCGCCGGACCGGAGAGCCCGAGCTCCCGCCGGCGCTCGACGGCCCACTCGAGGGCCCGTGCCTTGCCGCTCGTGCCGAGCGGGGTCGAGTAGTTCGACGGGACGACCAACACCCGCACGCCGTCGGTCTCCAGCCGTTCGTACCGTTCGGGAGCGGTGGCGTATCCCTCCGGCTCGACCACCGCCCATACCTCCGCGCGATAGCCGACCCGTGGCGTCCGCCGGATCCAGTACAGGACGGAGCGGGCGCTCGCCTCGAGGGCCTCCGGATTCTTGCCGATCGCTGTGATCTGGAAGAGCACCGTGGGGAGCTTCACGCCATCTCCGGTACGTCCAGGTGGTTGCGTCGCAGTACCCGCTGGGTGGCGAAGAACGAGACCAGGAAGAACGGGACCGGGACGAGCCAGATGAGCGGGAGCAGACCGAGCCAGGGGCTCGGGGACGGCTCGCGGGCGAGGAGCGCCGCGGTGCCCAGGGCCGCGCTGATCAGCGCGGCCCCCGCCCAGGTCCAGGCGGCGAGCCGGCGCCGACGGGACTTGAGCCCCCCGATCGTCCGGTTGTACCTCTCGGCCGTGAAGAGCAGGTAGGGCCGCGCTGGGTCCGGCGCCGGCCGCGCTGCCGCACGGACGTCCGCTGCGTCTCGCGGCCGTGCGGCGGCTTCGGGCGTCGTGCCCGTGGGCAGGGGCCCGGACGCCCGGGCAATGCTCCGGAGGTGGTCGGCTTCCTCCGTCGCGCCCCGGAGCTCTCGCTCGAGAAGATCGGCGGAACTTCGCATGTCGGCCCAGCGCCGGTCCATTTCCCGGACCTCCCGGTGGAGGGTGCGGATGGCGGCGCGGGCGAGCCGAAGGCGCTCGTCGAGGTACGGCGAGACCTCCAGCTCGTCCCGCGCCGGCTCGACCGGCCCGGAGCCGGGGTCTTCGACCCCGGGCGAGCACGCCCGGACGGTCGACAGTTCGGCCTCGATGGCGTCCAGTTCCGCGAGGAAGGAGGAGGGCCGCGCCCACGGCTCCGGCCCCCGGGCCGTCGTCCCGTCCCCCGGAGCTCCCCCCGCCTCGTCCCGGGTGGGGCGGAGCGGGCGTCGCGGGACGGCGAGCCGCGCGGCGCCCGGCCGCGACGGACCGTACGGTAGGTCCCCTAGCGGCGGCTCCTCTGACGCGGATGCCGTCAGTGTTGGTGACGGCGCGTCCTCCCCCCGGTGGGCGGACACTCGCGCCTCGTTGCGGGCTTCGCGGCTTAAAGGTTGGTTTGGAGGTCGGGGGGTTCGACGCGCGGCGGGCCCCGGGCGATACCGTAATCCTCCGCCGTCCGTCCGGCTCTGCGATGATCCTCGGGGCTCATCTCGGGATCGCGAAGGGGCTGGTCCAGGCCGTCGACGACCTAAGGTCCATCGGAGGCGAGGCGCTCCAGATCTTCTCGAAGAGCCCCCAGATGTGGGCCGGCCCCCCCTTGGCCCCGGCGGCTGCGGAGGCGTTCCGCACGGCGGTGCGGAGCCGGGGGGTGCGGGCGACCGCCGTGCACCACGGCTACCTCGCGAACCTCGGCTCCCCGAACCCGGCGACGCTGCGACGATCCCGGACGGCCCTGCTCGACGAGATCCAACGGGCCGAGATGCTCGGGGTCGACGGGCTGATATTCCATCCCGGCGCCCACGTGGGCTCCGGAGCCGACGCCGGGCTCCGCACGATCGCGGAGAGCCTGGTCGGGGCTCTGGCGGCCGTTCCCGAGGGGCGAGTACGCCTCCTGCTCGAGAACTCCGCGGCGCAGGGAACGACGCTCTGCGGAACGTTCGAGGAGCTCGAGAGCGTCCTCGCCGCAGTCGGCCGGCCGGACCGGCTGGGGGTCGCCCTCGACACCTGCCACCTCTTTGCGGCCGGGAACGACTTCCGCTCCGAGGAGGCGTACGGGACGCTGTGCGATCGGATCGACCGGGTCCTGGGCCGGAAGACCGTTCGGGCATTCCATCTGAACGACGCGAAGAGCGACCTCGGCTCGCATCTCGACCGTCACGAGAACATCGGACGCGGCCGGATCGGCCCCGAAGGCTTCGCCTACCTGGTCCGGGACCCGAAATGGCGGGAAGTACCCGGGTACCTCGAGACCCCCCTCTCCGGCGACGGGTACGCCGCCTACGCTCTCGATCTCGCGACGCTGCGGGGTCTCGAGGGGGGGGCGCCCCCGTCGGCCCCGTCCCGCCGGGGGCGCTCCGAGCGGGCTGTCCGAACCCCTAAATAGCGACGGGCGGCCTCTCCCGCGGTGCATGGCCGACGGCGTGTCGGAGGAGACGGTCCGCTCGCTCGAGGCCCACGCGCGGGCCGCCCGCCACGCGGTCCTGCGGATGAGCCGCTCCGCCCGTCGCCCTCCCGGTCGGAGCCTCGCGGTCTGCGACCTGCTCGCCGCCCTCTGCGTGCACGAGCTCCGGGTCGCGCCGGACCGGGTGCACGATCCCACCCGGGACCGGCTGGTGCTCGCGGATCCCGATGCGACGCCCGCGCTCTACGCGGTCCTCGCGCAGCGGGGGTTCCTGCCTCCCGACGAGCTCGCCGAGTACGGCCGTCTCGGCAGCCGGCTGCCGCTGCGCGCCGACCGCCTGCGCCTTCCCGGGATCGAGGTGTCGGCCGCCGCCCCCGGCCTCGGGGTCGGGGTGGCGGTCGGGCTGGCCCTCGGCGCCCGCCTCGGTCCTGCGACGTACCGGACGTACGCCCTGCTGGGCGACGAAGATCGACGCGCGGCGGCGACCTGGGCGGCGCTCTCGACCGCCGGCCACCTCCGGCTTTCCGACCTTCTCGTGATCGCCGCGGGTCCCGCTCCCCGGGACGCCGGGAGTGAGGCGGAGCGGCTGCGCGCGCTGGGATACTCCGTGCGCGAGATCGACGGGCACGATCCCCGTTCGATCGTATCCGCGTTCGAGGAGGCGCGCCGGACGCGGGAAGGCCCGACGTTCCTCTCGGCCCGGACGGTGCTCGGCCGAGGCGCCTCGCCGTTCGAGGGGGTGGAGGGTACGGCAGACCGCCCTCCGACGGACGAGGAGTTCGCCCGGGCCCTGACGGAGCTTCCCGGACCGCCGGGAGGGGCCGGATGACGGCACCGAAAGAGGCCGGGGATCTACGGGACGCGTTCTCGGAGACGCTGGTCGAGCTCGGGGACCGCGACCCCCACCTGGCCGTGGTGGAGGCCGACCGGGCCGCCGCCACGCGGAGCGAGGCGTTCGGTCGCCGCTTTCCGGCCCGGTATTTCGACCTCGGCCCCCACGCGGCCACAGCGACGGCGGTCGCCGCCGGCCTCGCCCTCTCCGGACGCGTGGCGTTCGTCACCGCCCGCGCCGCGTACGCCGCGGGCGACGCCTACGCCGCCGTGCGCGACACCGTGGCGGCGCCCCGCGCCAGC
>JAJZDF010000031.1 GCA_021828715.1 Thermoplasmata archaeon | reverse complement strand
GGTCGGCGCCGTCCCGGCGCCGGGGGTATCCGAAGCCGAGCTCCTCGCCACGGCGGCGGCGGTGGAGGCCGCCTCCGAGCATCCGTTCGCGCGGGCGGTCGTAGAGGCCGCGGCGGCCCGGGGGGGGACGGCGCTCCGGGCCGAATCGGTGGAGGTGGAGCCCGGCCGGGGGGTCCGGGGGACGGTCGACGGGCACCCGGTCGAGGTCGCGGTCGAGGGGGGCGGCGGGGCGGAGTCCCCCGAGGATCCGGCGCTCCGCAGGCTGGCCGCTCCGTTCGAGGAGGCCGGGCAGGCCTGGTCGGTCGTGCGCCGGGACGGGGTGCCGATCGGCGTCCTCGGCTTCGAGGACGAGATCGCTCCCGGCGTCCCCGAGGCGGTCCGGGCGCTCGCGGAGGACGGGATCTCGGTCGTGATGGTCACCGGCGACCGCGAGCGGGCGGCGCGCCGCATCGCCGAGCGCGCGGGGATCCGGGAGGTCCACAGCCGCCAGAGCCCCGCCGGGAAGCTCGACCTCCTGCGCCGGTACCGGGCCGGGGGCGGCTTCGTGGCGTTCGTCGGCGACGGGATCAACGACGCGCCGGCGCTGGCGGCGGCCGACCTCGGGATCGCGATCGGCTCCGGGACGGACGTCGCCCGGGAGTCGAGCGGGGTGGTCCTCGTCCGCCCGGACTTCCGCGGGGTGGCGCTCGCCCTGCGCCTCGGCCGTCGGACGGTCCGCAAGGTGCGGGGGAACCTTGCCTGGGCGATCGGCTACAACTCGGTGCTCCTCCCCGTGGCGGTCGGCGTCCTGGTCCCGTGGCTGGGCCTCGGGATCTACGCCCTCCTTCCGATCGTCGGGGCGGTGGCGATGGGGCTCTCCTCCACCTCCGTGGTCTTGAACTCCCTCTCGCTGCGCTGGGTCTCGCTCGGAGGGGAACGCCGGCCCCTGCGGGTGCGCGGGCCCTCCCCCGCGTAGTTCTCGGCCGGATGCATGGATTTAATGGGGGGTTCCCATCCCGCGACGTGGGGCCGCTCCGTCTCCTCGGGTTCCTCCTGCTCGCCGCGTTCGCCGTGCTTCCGGCCGCCCTCGGCCCGGCCGGGGCCCCTACGGCCCCATCCCCGCAGCTCGCCCCGGCCGTCGCCCCCGCCGGGTCGGATCTCCCCTCCGCGCCGTCGCCGACCGCGGCCCCGCTCCCCGCTCCGGCCGGCGCTCCGCTGCCGCTCACTCCGGCGGAGCGGCAGTTCGACGCCCGGGTCCTCGCGACGGCCCACGCGCTCGTCGCCTCCGGGCGGGCCGGGGCCGGCCTCCGACTCCCGAACGTCGGACCCCCGGCGCGACTGGTCGACGGCGTCGTCGTTCCCGGGGCGACCGCGGCGGCCGGTCACGATGCGTTTCCCGAGGGGGTCGCCTACTACGGGGAGAGCGACCCCGCGGGGACGGTCGTCGCGACCTCGCTGAACGCCTCGAGCGTGGCCGGTCGCCTCGCGGTGACGTCGCTCACCGCGATGTACCTCGACTCCAACTCCCCGAACATCTCGGGGGTCCAGCTCAACTCGATCCTCGACAACGTGACGCTCCAGGGGGGCGCCGGCTACGACTTCTGGACCCAGAACGCCCTCGATTACTTCGCGTCGAACGCGACCCTCGGCTTCGGCGAGGACACCTGGAACTTCTCGTCGGGGGCGAGCGGGATCCCGACGGGGAACTCGACGATCGCCGCGCACAGCCCGAACGGATCCCTCTCGGGCGGGATCTACATCGGCTTCGGCCCGTACCTCCCGGCCCCGACCCCGTTCGTGCTGACGCTCTACCTCAACTCGTCCCGGACGGCCGCCGGCGACCAGGAACTGTGGTACAACTACTCCCTCGCGGCCACCGGCGAGCCGTACCGCAGCGGGAACTACGACTGGGTCGTCTTCAACTCCACGAACGCGGCCCACCCCGCGACCGTGCCGGTCGCGCCGTTCTACGCGAGCGGATCGAGCTACAATCCGTCCGGCCTGCCGTACGACTTCGAGCTCGACTTCGGGATCGCGGCGTACAACGGGGCCACGATGGACACGTTCGCCGGGAACCTCTCCGCCGGCGTTGCCTACTGCCCGATCGCGACGACCCCGTGCACCCCGTCCGAGCTCCGCTCCGTGCCGGCGGCCGAGGATTTCGGCTCGCAGACCGGGGAGACCGGCGCCGGCCTCTCCTTCAGCTACGCGAACACGACGGCCGTGGCGACGGGCGGCCCCGGGATCGAGACCGGGCTCTGGGGGTACGGGGGGGAGAGCGGGAACGCCCCGGGCAGCACCCCCGTGCGCGTGGCGATCTCGACCTCCGGCAGCCCCGACGGGGCGGGCGGGGATCCGTATGCGTTCGTCTTCCTCAACGACACCTCGGCCGGCTCCGCCTACGCCTGGGCGCCGGACCTCCCCGAATGGCACCTGATGCCGGGCACCTACAGCTACCTCGTCATGCTCGCCGACTACGGGGCCCGGTTCGGCGAGTTCACGGTCGGCACGACGCCGACGAACTTCTCGACGGTGCTCGTGTATTCGAACGCGAGCGGCGTCTACACGCCGCTCTGGGCGTTCGACAACGCCGAGCTAGGGCCGATCTCCTCGGCCGGGAGCGGAACGCTCGCGGGCCCGTACACCCTGTTCCGGAACCCCACCGCCCACTGCACCGCCTGCGACGGGGCACCGGACGGGAACCTCTCGGGGTGGTTCTTCGACTACAACGACTACCTGTACCCGACCTTCCCGGGCGTCTTCCTCTCCGGGACGAGCGCCTACGTCACCCTCGACCGCCCTCCGTCATTCACCGTCTACAACGAGAGCGGAGGCAGCGGATCGTCGGCCGAGAACTGGTACTTCGACCTTCCGATCGAGCTCTACCACGTCTCCCACGTGACGGTATCGAACGCGACCGGGATCGGCACGTGGCCGACGATGTTCGAGATCCTGATGATCGCCCCGGAGCCCGCCGCCCAGAACCCGTTCCCCCAGGGGAACGTGATCGTCTGGGGATCGACCTCGGTCTTGATCCGGGGGAACCGGTTCACCACCGAGAGCGAACCCGGTGCGACGTGCGGCACGGGCGGCGCCTGTCCGCCGCTCCGGTGCAACGGCTGCGTGCCGCCGGACGAGCTGCTGCTCTACGGCGGGAGGAACAACACCGTCTGGGGGAACACCTTCGAGGACCCCGCGGGCGCCTCCCTCTCGACCGGGGCCGGGGCCGTCTACGCGGGGCTCGCCGAGGCGGAGAGCGGCGACCTGCTGTACAACAACAACCTCTCGGTCGACAATCCCGCGATGCTGATGGCGTACGACCTGTTCAACGACTCCTGCTGGGCCGGCTACGCCGGCCAGTGCACCCCGCTGATCACCCCGTCGTACCACGATACCTGGAACGTCTCGAACCAGTCGGCGACCGACGTCGCCCGCACGGTGAACGGGTTCCCCCTCTCGGGGAACGTGCTCGGCCCCCAGTACCGCCTGCAGGGAGGGAACTTCTGGTGGGACTGGGGCAACGCCCTCAACCCGTATGGGACCGTTCCGTTCACGAACGTCTTCGACTACACGCAGAACGCGACGAACCTTCCGCCGGGGTATCCGGCGGTGGAGTCGAGCCTGCGGGTCGGCGGCGACTTTGTGCCGCTGCGGCTCGGCTATCTCGGCCCGCCCGCCGTTTCCGTGACGTTCACGGAGAGCGGCCTCCCGGCCGGTACCGACTGGTCGGTCACCCTGGGCGGCGCGACGCGCTCCTCCGGCACGCCGACGATCGTCTTTTCCGAGACCGCGGGCAGCTACGCCTACTCGGTCGCCCCGCTCGCCGGCTTCGAGCCACCGGCGAACGGGAGCGTGAGCGTCGCGGGCGCCCCGGTCGGGGTCCCGATCGCCTTCGTTCCGCGCTCCCCGCCGACGTACCCCGTGACGTTCTCCGAGAGCGGGCTGTCGGCCGGGACCTCCTGGTCGGTGACCCTCCACGGGACGACGAACCGGTCGAGCGGCCCCGCGATCGGCTTCGCGGAGCCGTCGGGAACGTACGGCTACTCGGTCGGGGCGCCGGCGGGGTACGCCCGCCTCGCCAACGGCTCCGTCACGGTCTCCGCCGCCCCGGTCGCGATCTCCCTGCGGTTCGTCCCGGCCCGGCCCGCCACCTACCCGGTCGGGTTCTCCGAGACCGGGCTCCCGACCGGGAGCGCGTGGAGCGTCTCGGTCAACGGAACGGTCGAGAACGGGAGCGGCTCCCAGATCTCCGCGGCGCTCGCGAACGGATCGTACCCCTTCACGGTCCCGGTCTCCGCCGGCGGCTACCTGCCGAATCCGGCCCGCGGGAACCTCACGGTCGACGGCGCGCCGGTCGCGGTGGAGATCGCCTTCGCGCGGCCGTCGGCCGGTCCGGCGTATACGGCGACGTTCGAGGAGTCCGGCCTGCCGGCGGGGAGCCGCTGGTCGGTCTCGGTCAACGGGGCGAATGCCTCCGCCGCCGGGAGCTCGATCTTGTTCGAGCTGACGAACGGGACGTACCGCTTCGTCGTCGGCGGGCCGGCGTCGTACGCGGCGACCCCCGCGAACGGAAGCGTCCGGGTCGACGGCTCGAACGTCACGCTCAGGGTGACGTTCGCGTCGAACGCGACCGCCCCGGCCTCCTCTCCCGGGGATACCTACTATTACCTGGTCGGCGGAGCGATCGGGGCGGTGGCCGTGGGGGCGGCCGCGGTGTGGGTGCTCCGGCGTCGTCCGCCGTCACCGGAGCCCGCCCTCGCCGCCGGCGCGGGCCGCTGATCCGTCCGTCGGGCGGCCCCCCGGATGGGCCGAGAACCGTATCGCCGGGGAAACGCGCCCCCGGGACGATCCGTCACCGGGGGTCGAAGGAAACGGTTGGACCGGGGGCGTCTATCCGCACCCGCACCCGCCCGAGCCGCAACCGCAGCCGCCGCCGGCCTCCTCGCCGTGAGCGGGGGAGCCCTCGGCGGGAAGGTTCGGGGCCGTGATCTTGAACCCGGTCGCGTTCAGGTCTTGGACGAAGTCGATCCGCGCTCCGTCCAGCATCGCGGCGCTCATGTCGTCGATGACGATCTGGAACCCGTTCTGGGGGACGACCTTGTCCCCGTTGCGGACCTGATCGAACGCCATCGCGAACGCCGGACCGCCGCCTCCGCCTTCCGAGCCGCATCCGCAGCCTCCGCCGCCGCAGCCGCACCCGCCGCCTCCGGATTGGAGGAAGACGCGCACGGCCGTGCCGGCCTTCTGCGACCGGATGAGGGTCGAGACCTGGTCCTGCGCGGCTTTCGTGACTTCCAACTTGATCTCACTATCACTCATTCTTCGCGGGGCCCTCCTCGCCGCCCCAATCAACTAACCGGGGCGGAGGTATAAAGCCCCGGTGACCGCGGGGGAACCCGCTACGCGGAGAACGACTTCCCGCAGGAGCAGGACTCCTTCGCGTTCGGGTTGTAGATCTTGAACCCCGACGCCTCGAGCCCCAGGAGGAAGTCGACCTTGACGCCGTGGAGGAGCGGCGCGCTCGCCCGGTCGACGACGACCGTGAGCTGCGGGTCCTGGAAGGCGACCTCGTCCCCCGACTCCTGATGATCGAACGACATCCCGTACGTGAGGCCAGAGCAGCCGCCCCCCTGCACGTAGAGCCGGAGCGCCGCGCCCGGCGTCGCCTGCTTCTCCATGATCTTGAGCACCTGGTCCCGCGCGGCGGGGGTGACCTCGATGAGCGACACGAGCGGACTCCGGGCGTTCTAGCCCCGCGGGGCGTTAAAGAGTTGCGGCCGGCCCGCGACGGCCCCCGGCCCGTCCGGACGGCCGTTATCTGGGCGGAGGGATTGGGCCGAGGCATGTGCCGACTCCTCGGGCTGCTGGCCGCCGAGCCCCAGACGGCCGAAGCGTGGCTCGTCCGTTCCGATCGATCGCTGCTCGCCCAGTCGAGCGCCTCCCCCGAGACCTCCCAGCGGGACGGGTGGGGGATCGGCTGGTTCGAACCGACCGACCGGGTACGTATCGAGAAGGGGATCGGCGGGGCGTTCGAGGAGGGCGAGCGGTCGCGCTTCGAGCGCGCCGCCGCCGACGCGAAGGGGACGGTCGTGATCGGCCATCTCCGCCGCGCGAGCAACCCCCTCCGGCTGACGCACGAGCAGCTGATCGGCCTCGAGAACTCGCAGCCGTTCGGCACCCACACCGTCCTCTTCGCCCACAACGGCTCGATCCCGTTCCCGAACGAGACGCGGCCGTACCTCGGGGTGCACGCGGGAGAGGTCCGGGGCGTCAACGACAGCGAGGTGCTGTTCCGCCTGATCCTCCGCCACCTGGAGGAGGTCCGCGATCCGTTCCGCGCCTACGCCCACGCGGTCGACGACCTCGACCGGGTCTGGGTCGACGTCGGGCGGCCGCCGGTCGACCCGTACTCCGGGCTCAACGTCCTCCTCTCCACCGCTCCCTCCGAGCTCTGGGCGTTTTCGCTGTCGCGCGGCGAGCACGGCGTCGGGCTCCTCGACCGGAGCCGTCCGTACTACGAGATGGCCTACCGCGCCGAACCCCACCGGCTCCTGATCGGCAGCGAGCCGTTCGACCGGACCCCCGGCGTCTGGCAGCCGCTCTCCTCCGGGCAGTACCTCCACGCGCGCCTCCGCGGCGAGCACGTCGAGCTCGAGACGGGGGCGATCCCGACCCCCGCGCCCGCGCCGGCGGCCCGCCCCCGCGAG
>JAJZDF010000030.1 GCA_021828715.1 Thermoplasmata archaeon | reverse complement strand
CGACGATCTCGGATACGATACGGGAGGCGCTCGAGCAGTACATCGAGCTCCACCGGCCACCCCAGAACGTCCGGAAGGTCGTCGTCGAGCTGTCGCGCCACGACAACAGCCGGCTCGAGGCGTTCGTGCGGGAGGGAAACTCGGTCAGCGTCGACGACGCCGTGCGATCCGCCGTGCGCGAGTACATCCGCGGCCGCCTCGAGATGGTCCAGCCGGCCCGTCCGCACCGCCGCGACGGCGAGCTGCTCGCGGCGGAGCGCGCCCCCCCTCCGTAGACCGGGGGTTCGGGGGCCGATGACGACCGGAACGGACGTGGAGGAATGGGCCGCCCTCGCGGCGACCCCGTCGGTCGCCGTGGTCGGCCTGGGAGGGGCCGGCTGCGAGGCGGTCCAGGACCTGCTCACGCTCGGCATCCCGGGCGTCCAGGCGTTCGCCGTCAACACCGACGCGAAGCAACTGCTCTCGAGCGGCGTCGAGCGCCGGATCCTGCTCGGTCAACGGGAGTTGCGGGGGCGCGGGAGCGCCGGCGACCGGCAGGTCGTGCTCCGCGCGGCGGAGGATGCCCGGGAGGAGCTCGTTCGCCGCCTCCGGCCGTTCGAGATCGTCTTCCTGCTCGCCGGCCTCGGCGGCGGGACCGGCAGCGCGTTGCTGCCGTTCCTCTCGCGCCACCTCCGAGGGACCCAGACCTTGCCGGTCCCGGTCGTCTTCCTTCCGTTCTGCGTCGAGCTCGAGACGAACGTGGGACGGCGGGAGAACGTCGAAGCGACGATCGACGAGCTCGAGGAGATGGGAGGGCTCGTCGTCGCGTTGGCGAACGAAAAGCTCCGTCGGTTCTCCACGCTCCCGATCCACCGGGTCTTCCAGGTCCGGAACGCCTACCTCCACTCGATGGTCTCGAGCCTTGTCGACATGATCGAGAACCCGTCCCAGATCTCGGTCGACCTCTCGACGCTGAAGAGCCACCTTCGCTCCTCCGGCCTCTCGACCCTGATCGTCGGGGAGTACCACATCTCCGAGCCGGAGCGGCTCGTCCATCAAGCGCTCTCCGAAACGCTCCTCGACTACCACCCTTCGCCGAAGGGGGCCGCGCTCATCCACCTGGACGGCGGATCGAACCTCACGCTGCAGACCCTCGACCGGGTCCTGGCGGCGTTCCGTCAGCGCCTCGGCGACCCCCAGCAGCTCGCCTTCGGCACCCGGGTCCGCCCCGACCCGTGCGAGGTCGTCCGCCTGACCGCGGTGATCGGGGGCCTTCGGTCCCGGACGATGCGCGACGCGCTCACGAGCCGCCCGCGCCCGACCGTCCCGATGCCGGCCCGCTGAGCGACCCGGAGGTCGCCGCCACCTCCCGCCGGTCCCATTCGGCGTGTACGAGGTCGATCACCTGGGAGGTCCGCAGGCTCCGGGGACCGACCGCCACCTTCGGAATCCCGGACGCGGCGAGGAGCGCCGCCTCGGCCGGCGTGGGATCGAACGGGTCGGAAACGATCGCGGCCCGGTCGGTCGCCGGGCCGGACCAGGCCGCCGTCGCGGGGGTCCCGTCCTCGGAAAGCCACACGGCGCCGGGTCCCGCGGCGAAGGCGGCGAGCGCGGCGGCCGGGTCGACAGGGCCGACGCGGAGGCCGGGGGACGACTCGAAGTCGCCGAGATAGCCGACCGCCCGGATCAGGGCGTTCTTCAGCAGGGCGGCGGTCGACCGCTCGTCCGGGTTGAGGTGGCGCAGCCGGGCGCCGACCAGGTCGATCCGGCGGGCCCCGCCCGGGGGCGCGCCGACGAACAGGACCGTCAGCTCCGTGTCGCGGCGCAGGTCGTTGGAGAGGGTGAACGCGGTGGAGACCGCCCGGGCGATCTCGTCCATCCGTCCGGCGCCGCCGGCGAGGTCGTTCAGCGAGAACGCCCCGTCGACAGGGACCCGGTGGGCGAGGAGCAGGAAGCGGCGCACGGAGGACGCGCGGCCGACGGACGGCCTACCCGGAAGCGGTCGCCCGCGGGCCCGCGGTCCGACGGCGGGGCTTCGCCGCCCGGGGCGGCGCCGGCGCCGGCATCGGGTTCTGCTTCCGTTCGAGCCAGATCTCGTCGCCGAGCTCGTGGTAGACGGCGTGGGCCGCGAGCCCGGTGCCGTGCTCCCCGTGCGGGAGGAGGAAGCCGCCCGACCGGGCCGCGTTGGAGGAGTAGACGACCTCGGTCTCCCCCGCGGCCGCCATCGCCTCGGTCTCCTCCCGGGCGAGGTCGAAGATCCGGTCCTTGCGGAACATCCAGTAGTGGATCCGCCACTCGCGACCGTCGTAGAGCGTGGTCTCGTCCCGCTCGGTCTCGAGGATCCCCGTGTCCTCGAGCATGTAGAACGTGTCGCGGTCGTCCGGTTCGAGGACGTTGTCGATGATGCGGGGGTTGAAGCCGAAGAAGTTGAGCACGTGGGCGGCGATCGTCCGCGCGTCCTCCGGTCGCATCCCGTCGTGGCCGACGGAGCGGCGGATCGCCTTCGCGAGCGAGTCGAAATCGACCGGCCCGGCGAGGTCCTGGAGGGTCACGTCGGTCGGCAGCCCCGAGCGGGTGGTCGTCATGTCGTCCGCGGTCCGCAGGGGAACGGGGTTGCGCAGGGTGTAGCGCTTCCCGGAACTCTTCGCATGAAGGCCGGCCGACTCATCGGGCATAACCACCTCTTCAATTCGAGGGTGGGCTATAAATAAGTTCGGAAAACCGCGGGAATCGGCCGGAACGGCCCCCTAGGGCGCAGGATGCCGTGGGCGGGCGACCTTCTGGAGGAGACGGATCGCCGGCCGCCACTCCTCCTCGATCGCCGTCTCGAGCGCCTCCAGGCCCCCCACCGCCGCGGGGAACGGGTAGAGCGAGCGGGTCACGTAGACCCGGGCGAACGGACCGCTCGAGGGGGCCGTCCACGGCCGGCCGGCGTCCTTCACGGAACGGTACTCGTAGTACTCCGGCGCGGGAACGAGCCAGACGAGGCCGTCGTCCGAGCCGCGTCCCGCCCGCGGACCCCGTTGCATCATCCGGAGCCCGAGGTGGGCGACCAGGGCATTCGGCAGCGAGAATACGTGCCGCTCCCCCGGGCGCACCGTCGCGAGGAAGCGGCTGCGGACGGTCTCCACCGCGAGCGCCTCGCGGGCCGGATGCGTCGCGACGACGCGGGCGACCCCCGGGCCCCGGGCGAGGAACGAGATGCTCCGGCGGGCGTCCCGCTCGGGCCCGTCCTCCGGCCGGAAGTCGAGCAGCTCGGCGACGTCCCGGGGGAACTGGAGCGTCATCCACGAGGGGTGGGACGCCCAGACGACGACATACTCCATCCGCGTCGCCGGTTCGAGGGGCTCGCGCTATAAGAACCCCGGGGTCCCGGGCGGGCACCGTTCAGCCGGGGCCGCCGGGATGCAGGATCGCGTCGACGATCGCGCCGAACTCCCGCGTCCGCAGCGCACGGTCGGCGGCCCGCTCGACCGACGGTCGGTCGGCGTTGACCGAGATGCCGTAGCCGACCCGCGCGAAGATCTCGGCGTCCGGCGGGGCGTCGCCGACATGGACGACCTCGCTCGGCCGAACCCCGCGGCGGGCGCAGAGGTCGAGGAGGCCGGACGGTTTGTCGGCCCGGATCCCCTCGGGCGCCCCGATCAGGACGCCGACCGGCTGGCGGCCGACGAGCCCCGCCGCGTCGTCGAACCCCCCGAAGCGCCGGTACCAGTCGGTCACGTACGGGGGATTGTGGGTCAGGAGCGCGACCGGGAGAGCGGCCTCGTGGAGGCGGCGGACCCCCTCCGGGATGCCGGCGAGCTTCGGCGTCGCCGCGAGGACCTCCTCGACCTCGGCGAGCGACCGTCCCTCCGCGATGCGGAGGAGCCCCCGGAGCGTCTCGTCCTCGCCGGCGAGCCCGTGGCGGATGCGGCCCATGAGGGTCCGGTACTCGTCCTCCCGACCGAAGCGGCGGGCGAGCGCCAGCCAGCCGTGGACGGTCGTGAGGGTCCCGTCGATGTCCACGGTGACGAGCCCAAACGGCGGAGCGCTCATCGGGAGGAGGTACGGCTCCCGACGCCCATCAGGATCCCGCCGGTCCAGAGGAGCAGCATCCCCGCCCCGACGACCGGGAGGGCTCGGGCGAGGGCCCCGGGAGCGGTCGGCAGCAACAGCGAGACGAGCGCGAGCCCGGCGAACGTGAACAGGAGACCGAGCCCGACGCGGGCGTTCTTCGAGAGGCGGACCCGACGGCGGGGGGCCGGCGAGGCGGGGGCGGAGGCAGACATCCGTCGCTGCGCGACCCCCGGCGGCTCTTAACCCGGAGGGACCGGGCGGCGGAAGCGCCGTAAACCCGCCCGCCCTGGCCGCGCGTGGTCGACGGACGGAGCCCGGCGGCGGACGGGGACCCGTGGGCGGTCGCCGAACGGCGGAGCCGGGCGCTGGAGGAACCGCTCGACATCCGGCTCGAGCGCCGGGAGCCGTTCCCGATCCTCGACGTGCGGAACCCCCTCCATCGAACCGCCTACCTCGTGCTCCTGCCGGCGTTCCCGGACCGCTCCGTCGCGCTCTGCACCTGCGCCGACTTCGCCCGCCGCGGGCTCGGCACGTGCAAGCATATCGAGGCCGGGGGCCGCTGGCTGGAGCGGCACCCCCAATCGACCCCCCGGACCGCGACCCCGACGCCGGATCCGACGACCCTCTGGGAAGCGGTCGAACGGTGCACGCAGGAGGCCCGCGCGGACGACCCCGACGCGAGCCGGGCGTGGCGCCGGCCGGGCCGGATCCTGATCGACCGCGCTCCGCCGCCGTGGGTGGAGCGGGAAGAAGAAAGGGAAGAAGGGGTTCGCCGCGGCCAGGGGAAACGGACTACGCCGACATCCCGGGGGCGCCCTTGAGCGCCCGGACCCGATAGTACTCCGGGTCGACGATGACCTCGCCGTTGATCCCCATCGTCTCGATCGTCTTCAGCGAGGCGCCGCCCTGCTTCTTCGCCGCCTGCCAGTCCGGGATCGGGATCGAGAACTTCTTCTCGACCTCCGTCCGGTAGATCGGGCCCGAGTTGTACGAGCAGAACGGGATGACCCGTCCGTCGGGGACCGCGTAGTGGATGTCGCACCGCATCAGGCGCTGGATGTCGTAGTCGTAGGCGTCCTGGAAGTGCATGTTCCCGATGTACAGGGTGCGCCAGGTGAACTTCGCGACCGCTTCCTTGTTCCCCTCGGTGAAGATCGAGGCGATCATGCGGACGCAGTTCTTCTCGGTGACCCCGTCCGGCGCCTTCGAGAAGTCGAAGTACTTCGCGACGTCGTGGAGCAGGCGCGCCCCGGCGACGGCGGTGCGTACGCGGGAGAAGCGCGCGTCCCGGTACTTCTCGATCATCGTCTCCACGTTCTCGAAGAAGCCGTCGACGTCCATGAACCGGGGCAGCGGGGTGATCTTCTGGCCGTCCTTCGAGATGAACGCGAAGGTGGCGCAGCCGCAGCCGGGGTGGGTCGTGAGGGTCATCTTCTCCTCCCCGTGGATGATCGAGGCGAGCTCGGAGATCGGGGCGACCGACGGGACGGGGAAGAAGTCCGACTTCTCGAACGGCCCCTCCGTGCAGAGGATCCGGACCAGGTCCGACTGGGTGAACCGCATCTGGAAGCGGTCCCGGTCGGGGATCCGCGCGGTGAGCGCGACCGGCTGGAAGTTGACCCCGCGGACGACGTCGATGTTGTCGATCGCGAACTTGACGGTAGGCCAGATCTCCTTCTCGTTGAACCCACCGACCAAGGTCGGCACGAGCACCACGGAGAGCGGCTTGTCGGGCTTCCCGGCGGCCAAATCGGAGGCCGGCGAGTGGGTCTCCCGCGCCGCCTGGATCGCCTTCTGCTTCACCTTGAGCAGCGGGACGCCCCGGACCTTGCGGTAGATCTCGTCATCCAGCCCATCGAACTGGAGGTAGAGGGTGTGCAGGCCGGCGTCCCGGCACGCCTGGGCGAAGCCGGGCTCGTTGGCGACCCGGATCCCGTTCGTGGCGACCTGGACCTGCTTGAACCCCAAGTCCCGGGCCATCGAGACCGCATCGACGAAGAGCGGCGAAAGGGTCGGCTCCCCACCGGAGAACTGGACGGCGACGGTCCCCACCGGCTTCTGCTCCCGGAGGGTCTTCAGCATGAAGTGGATCTGCTCGCGCGTCGGCTCGAAGACGTAGCCGGCGGCGTTGGCGTTCGCGAAGCAGACCGGGCACTTCAGATTGCACCGGTTGGTCAGATCGATCAGGGCGAGGCCGGTGTGGGACTTGTGGTGGCTGCACATCCCGCACGTCGTCGGGCAGCCGCGGAACTTGTCGTAGTACGGGTTCTCGTAGCCGACCCCGTCGTGGGCGTAAACCTCCATGCGGAGGTAGAAGTCGACGTCGTTCGAGATGATGTCCCAGAAGTAGCCGTGGGTGCGGCACGTCTTCTCCATGATGACCCGCCCCTCCTTCTCCCGGACGACCGCCGGGATCACCTTGATGCATTCGGGGCAGACAGAAGCCGTCTTCCTGGGCAGACCCCGCGGGGCCTGGAACTCCTTCATCACTCGCGCCGGCATTCCTGATACCTCATTTCCGCCCGCCTTCGCACAGCAGGCTGTTCGGGTCCACCTACTCGGCCCTACTTAATTGGACTGTCGCCCGATGGGCTACAGTTTCGGCCACCCATGACGGAGATTGGCACGGTATATCTCGCTACAACACTTCCCTTGCCGGTCGAGGGCCGGGGGCGGCGGAGGAGCCTCCGGTTCCGCGGCCGGCCGGTCGGAGCGTCCCGGTCGTTCGTGGAGGCGCACCACGGCCGTGCGATGGTCGACGGGG
>JAJZDF010000029.1 GCA_021828715.1 Thermoplasmata archaeon | reverse complement strand
GCCGGTACTTCCGGCCCTGCTTGACCACGCGGGGGATCGGCAGGTACGGGGCGAGCCGCGTCCCGGCGGCAAGGACCCCGGCGCCCGGCCCGCCGCCGCCGTGCGGCGTGGCGAACGTCTTGTGGAGGTTCAGGTGCGCGACGTCGAACCCCATCCGGCCCGGATGGGTGATCCCGAGGATCGCGTTCAGGTTCGCACCGTCGTAGTAGAGCAGCCCGCCGGCGGCGTGGACGGTCTCCGCGATCTCGAGGATCTCCGACTCGAAGAGGCCGGCCGTATTCGGGTTCGTCAGCATGAAACACGCCGTCCGGTCCGACACGGCGGCACGGAGCGCGGCGAGGTCGACGCACCCGTCCTTCGAGGGGATCTCGCGGGCGGCGAAGCCGGCCATCGCCGCCGACGCGGGATTCGTGCCGTGGGCCGTGTCGGGGAGCAGCACTTCCGTCCTCCGGTCGAGGGTCCCCTGATCCCGGAAGTAGGCGCGGACCATGGTCAGGGCGGCCCATTCGCCGTGGGCCCCCGCGGCCGGCTGCAGGGAGACCTCGGGCAGGCCGGTCACCTTGGCGAGCAGGCGCTCGAGCCGCCATTGGAGCTCGAGGGCCCCCTGGACGGTCGACTCCGGCTGGGCCGGATGGAGCTCCGCCGCGGTACGCCGCCGGGCCAGCGCCTCGGAGACCCGCGGGTTGTACTTCATCGTGCAGGAGCCGAGGGGGTACGTCACGGTGTCGATCCCGAAGTTCATCTGGGAGAGGCGGGAGTAGTGGCGGATCACCTCGAGCTCCGCGAGCTCGGGCCAACGGACCGCCTCGCGGCGGCGGAGCCGCTCGGGAAGGCCGGGGACGGACGGGACCTCCCCCGGGCGAGGGGCCGGGTCGAGGTCCCATACGTCCGGCTCGTCCCACCGGGCCTGTCGGAACGTCATGCGCTCCCTCCGGCCGCCGCCATGGCCGCCCGCGCGGCGGCCGCATACTTCTGGATCTCCCGGTCGCCGACCGCGTCGGTCGCCGCGACCAAAAGCCGCTGGGGGCCGGTCCCGGTGCCGAGCCGCGGGTCGCGGAGCGGGACTCCGCCCAGGACCTTGCGGCGCAGCAGCCGCTGGAGGAATCCCTCGACGGTCCCCTTGGTGAGCTCGACCGTGAACTCTCCCAGGTAGGGGGCATCGAACCGGGGCGCCTGGATTCCCTCGATCCCGCTCAGCGCGCTCGCGAGGGTCCGGGCCTTCTCGGCGAGCGAGGCCTGGAGCTCGGCCAGGCGGCGCGGGCCGACCACGGTCGCGTAGACGACGAACGCCAAGGCGAGGAGCGACTGGTTCGTACAGATGTTCGACGTCGCCCGCGAGCGTCGGATGTGCTGCTCCCGCGTCTGCAACGTCAGCGTGTAGGCGCGGCGGCCGTCGGCGTCGCGGGTCGCCCCGGCGATCCGTCCGGGCGCGGAGCGCAGGTGCTCCCGACGGCAGGCGAAGAGACCGAGGAGCGGGCCGCCGAACGACGGGGAGGAGCCGAATCCCTGTCCCTCCCCGACGACGACATCCGCCCCGTACGATCCGGGCGGGGCGAGCACGGTCAGGGCGAGGGGGTCGGCCGACACGACCAGCGGAACGTCGCCCAGGATCCCCTTGAGGTCCGCGAGCCCCTCGTCGACGATCCCGAATCCGTTCGGGACGTCGGCGAGCATCCCGAAGACTTCCCGCTCCGCGACGAGGGCGCGCACCCGGTCCAGGTCGAGTCGGCCGGTTCGGGGGTCGTACGGGACCTCCTCGAGGACGATCCCGGCGCCGGCCCCGTAGTTCGCCAGGACGCTCTTCTCCTCCCACGGGAGGCTCTCGGGGATCAGGAACCGACGACCGTCGTGGACCCGACGGCAGAGCAGCATCGCCTCCCCGGAGGCGGTGGCGCCGTCGTAGAGGGAGGCGTTGGCGGAGTCCATCCCGGTGAGCTCGACCCAGAGGCTCTGGAACTCGAAGAGGGCCCGGAGCATCCCCTGGCTCGCCTCGGGTTGGTACGGCGTGTACGAGGTCAGGAACTCGCCGCGGGAGACGATCGCGTCGACGGCGGCCGGCACGTACCGGGTCGCGACGCGCCCGCCGAGGAAGCTCGCGTACTTGGAGTACGGGCGGTTCCGGTCGAGGATCTTGTCCACCTGCGCCACGACCGCGGGCTCGTCCAGTCCCTCCGCGAGGCCCATGCGGCCGATCCGCGCCTTCTTGGGGACGTCCGCGAACAGGGCCTCGATCGACGGGACGCCCAAGGCGTCCAGCATCGCCTGCTCCTCGCCGTGTTCGTCGGGAATCCAGCGGCTCACCGAACTCACCGGGCGGGGGGAACGGAGGGGTGGATAAATGCTAGGGGGCTCCCGGGCGGCGCACGCAAACGTATTCGACCCCGGGCGCTCCGTGGGCCCAGGTTCATGCGCGAGTCGTCCGTCCGGAGGCCGCGGCACCGCGGGCGGGAGGCCCGAGCGCCGCCGTCGGTCGAGATCCTCGAGATCGCCTTCCACCGGGCGTCGCTCGCGACGCCCCACGGCTCGAGCAAGCCCGAACGGGACCGGCGGCGGGCGCTGCTCAAGGTCGTCCGCGCCGGGGCGACGGTCGTCCGGCACCTCCGGCTCGAGAGCGACCGGTTCCGTCGGACCCCGCTCTCCCCGTTCGAGGCGACGATCGTCGGCGAACGATTTGGGGACGGAGCCCTCGACCGGTCGGTGACCCGCGTGCGGCGCGCGGAAGAGCGGATCCGCGGCCTCCAGCGGGAGACGGAGCGGAGCCTCCCGCGACTCCACGGACCCGAACTGTTGGGGGACGCCGTCCGGGCCTATTACGGCCGTCTCTCGAGCTTCGTCCGCGAAGTCGACCCGGATCTGATCCGGCTCCGGGAGGTCGACCGCTTCCTCTCGGCGCGGCCGACGGTCGACCCGGACCGCCCGACGCTCGTGGTGGCGGGGTTCCCGAACGTGGGCAAATCGTCGCTCGTGGGCCGGCTGTCGACGGCCCATCCGCGCGTGGCCGACTATCCGTTCACCACGCTCTCGATCGCGCTCGGCCACGCCGACGTCGGCTTCGACCGGCTGCAGGTCGTCGACACCCCGGGGGTCCTGGGAAGACCCCGCCGCGCGAACCCGGCCGAAGCGGAGGCGGAGGCGGCGGTCCGCCGGGCGGCGACGATCGTCCTCTTCCTCCTCGATCCGTCCGGCACCTGCGGCTACCCGCTCGCCGAGCAGGAGGCGCTGCTGGCGCGCTGGCACGCGGAGCGGCCCGACCTGCCGATCCTGGAGGTCGAGACGAAGGCCGACCTCGCGCGCGGGGACGGAAGCCGAGTCGCCGTCTCGGTCCGGACCGGCGAAGGTCTCGAAGAGCTCGGCCAGCGGATCCGCGGGCTCGTCGCGCCGACGGCGACGATGCCGCCGGTGGAGATCGCGCTCGAGGAGGACTCCGCCGGCATCGTGGATCTCCCCGAGCTGCGCGCGGAAACGGTCGCGGAGCCCCCGCGCCCGTCCTCGACCGGCGGGGGTCGAGCTCCCCGGCGCGCCGTCCGGCGCCGTCGGGCCCCTACAGGGTGAACGGCTCGCCGTTCGCGGGCAGGAGGACGTCCGCGTGCGGCGCGAGGTCGTCGCGGAGCGCCTCCCGCTGGTCGCCGTGCATCAGCACGACGGTCTTCGCCCGGGTCGCCCGCGCGAACGCGACGAGGTCCGAATGCCCGGCGTGGGCGGAGAAATCGAACTTCTCGACCTCGCAGGCCGGCCGGACGACCGTTTCGTCGATCGTGAGGGTACCGGAGTCCATGAGCTGCCGGCCGTTCGATCCCTCGACCTGGTAGCCGGTGAGGAAGATCGAGCAGTTCGCGTCGGCGTGCCGCTCGCCGATGTAGTACAGGACCGGCCCGCCGTCGAGCATCCCGCCGGTGGTGACGATCACCTCGGCCTCGCGCAGGGCGCGCTTCCGGTCCCCCGGCTGCTGGACGACGTGGACCCCCTCGAGGGCGCGTCGGAAGCGGCCGCCATCGGCCAGGTACTCCGGGGCGCTCAGGTAGACCGAGTTCACGGCGCGGGCCATCCCGTCGAGATACGTCTCGAAGCCGGACGCGGCGAGGGCCATCAGGACCTCCTGGGCCCGGCCCACGGCGAAGGCCGGCACGATCGCCTGGCCGCCGCGCTCGATGGTCGCCGCGACCCGGTCCCGGAAGCGTCGCTCGGTCTCCCGCCGGTCCGGGTGCTCCCGGCCCGCGTACGTCGACTCCATCACGAGCACGTCGCACTCGAGCGGCTCGGCCCCCCCCACGAGGTGGGTCGCCCGGGTCTGGAGGTCGCCGGTGAAGAGCACGTCCCGCTCCCCGTGGTAGAGCATCATCGAGGCGCCGGGGATGTGGCCGGCCGGCGTGAACTCGACCTCGATCCCCCGGTGCCGGAACGTCCCGCGACGCTCGACCGCCACCGCCTGGGCGTGGAGCGCCGAGATGTCGTGGGGGGAATACGCCGGCAAGTAGCCGTTCAGCCGGGCGACCTTCAGACCGTCCCGGGTCAGCAGATCCGCCACCGCGAGCGTCACGGGGGTCGCGGCGAGCCGCGCCTTCGGGAGCCGGGAGAGGATCGGGGTCATGCCGGAGTGGTCGAGGTGGGCGTGGGAGAGGACGGCGAGGTCGACGTTCGTCGGCGCAGGGATCGGGTAGGAGGGCGGGTCGGTCGGGGTCATCCCGTAATCGCAGAGGACCGTGCGGCCCTGATCGCGGATGACGAGGCCCAAGGACCCGATCTCGGAGGCGCCCCCGAGAAACCGGAGTTCCATCGGCGGGGGCAGGGGCGCTGCCAGATAACGTAGCGGGCCGCCGACCGCCCGGGGAGCCCGCGGAAGCGCTCATTAGCCGCCCCCGGGTCCCGCCGCCGATGACCGACCCGACCCGGGCGGACGTCGACATCCTCTACCGCGCCAGCGTCGCCGTCCACCGGGTCTTTCGGGACGTCCGGGGCTCCCCCCACCGGGCCGACGTCGTCGGGATGGGGGCCACGGGCAGCCCCACGGAGGAGATCGACCGGCTCGCGGAGGCGGAGATCTTGAAGGTCCTGGACGCCGAAGGGGTCGACTGGGACCTCCTCTCCGAGGAGATCGGCGCGGTCGCCCGCGGCGGGGGCCGCACGCTCGTCGTCGACCCGATCGACGGCACCCACAACGCGCTCCGGGGACTTCCGTTCGCCACCGTTTCCCTCGGCCTCGGTCGACGCGACCTGGGCGGCATCGAGATCGGACTCGTCCGCGACCTCTACCGCGGGACGACGTACTGGGCGGCGCGGGGACGCGGGGCGTTCCGCGACGGGAAGCCGATCCGGACCCGACCCTGGGACGCCCGCCAGGAGGTCCTCTTCGTGAACTTGGGCCGCCACGCCACCGAGCGTGCCGTCCGTTTCGCCCGGAGGGCCCGGCGGCTCCGCGCCCTCGGCTGCGCGACCCTCGAGATCCTGGCGGTCGCCGAGGGCGGCGGCGACGGCTACGTCTTCGAGAACGGCCCGGAGGCGGGGAACCTTCGGGCGACCGACATCGCCGCGGCGGCGTGCATCCTCGAGGAGGCCGGCGGCGGGATCCAGGACGTCGAGGGCCGTCCGCTCGACCGGTTCCCGCTCTCCCTCGGGCGACGGACGAGCGTCTTCGCCTGGGGGGACGCCGAGTTCCCGCGCGCGGCGGCCCGGGAGGGATATTGGTGAGGATCGGCGTCACCGCGAACCCGCGCAAGCCGGTCGCTGTCGACCTCGCGCAGCGGGTCGTCGGGCAGCTCGCCCCGCGGGCCGAGGTCGCCGTGAGCGACGAGCTGCCGTCGGTTGGCCCTGCGTTCCCCCACGTCCCGCTCGAGGAAATGCGCGTTGATCTGCTCGTCGCGATCGGCGGGGACGGGACGTTCCTCTACGGTCTGGCGCGGACGGAGGTCCCGCTCCTCCCCGTCAACGCGGGGACCGAGGGGATCCTCTCCGAACTCTCGGCCGACCGGCCCCGGGAGATCGACGCGGCGGTCGAGCGGCTTGTTGCCGGCTTTTACCATATCGAGGACCGGATGAAGCTCGCGGCGGAGATCGACCACACCCCGCTACCGGACGCGACGAACGACGTCGTCCTCCACGCCGCCCCCGTCGGCCGGATGGCCCGCTTCGAGGTCGAGGTGGACGGCGAACCCGCCGGCCGGATCCGCTCCGACGGGATGATCGTCTCGAGCCCGACCGGCTCGACCGCCTACTCGCTGAGCGCCTTCGGCCCGATCGTCGACCCGGGCCTGGACGCGTTGATCCTGACCGCGATCGCCCCGTTCCGGGCCGAGGCGCGGGCGCTCGTCCTCGAGCCGCTCCGCACCATCTGCCTACGGGCCACCGAGCCCGACGGCGGGGCGGTGGTGCTCGTGGACGGCGGGCCGGAACGACCGTTCCCCCCGGGGGCGACCCTCACGATCTACCGCTCGCCGCGGCGCGCCCGCATCGTCCGGTTCGGGGCGAGCTTCTTCTCCCGCCTCCGCGGGAAGGGGATCCTCCCGTGGGCGGAGGCCCGGGGGAGCGGAGGGTCGGCGCGTGCCGGTGTTCCGCCCCCAGCGTAGGCGGGCCCCCGGGGGCCCCCGGCTCGGGGATGCGCCGACCGCCATCACCCGGCGGGCGCTCGACACCGCGCTCGCGAGCGCGCGGAGCGCCTATCCCAACGAGTTCGGCGGGGTCTTCCGCGCGGATCCCCCGGGGGTGATCAGCGAACTGTTGCTCCTGCCCGGCTCGAGCGCCGGACGCCGCCACGCCAACATCCAGCTCTGGATGCTCCACGCCGAGCTCTCCGTCGCGGGGAGCGTGCACTCGCATCCTTCCGGCGCGCTCCACCCCTCCGCCGCCGACCTGCGGCTCTTCCGCAATTGGGGCCAGCGCCACCTGATCCTCGGCGCCCCGTATACGGCGGGCTGCTGGCGGGCGTACGACGGCAACGGCAACGAGGTGACGCTCCGGGTCGTGGAGGCGGGCGATGCCCTGCCCGCCCGCCCCGTGAGCCACCTGCGCCCGGTCCACCGGCCGGCCTCCCCGACCGCGGCCGGCGAGGCGGAGCCCGCGCCGTGGCCCGACGACGAGGCGTAGCGCCGCCGGAAGAAGCGACCG
>JAJZDF010000028.1 GCA_021828715.1 Thermoplasmata archaeon | reverse complement strand
TGAAATTCCGGTAGAACCGATTTTACACCGACGGGGCGCCGCGAAAGCCTAAGGGGGCGGCGGCGCTCCGGTCCGGCGTGATCGACCTCGAGATCGTCCGCGAGCATCCGGAGGTCGTCGAGGCGAACCTGGCCCGGCGGCGCCGCCCGGAGTATCTGACCCAGCTCGCGGCGGTCCGCGCGGCGGACGTCGACTGGCGGGCGACCGTACGGGTCGCCGACGAGCTCCGCCGCCGGCGCAACGAGCTCTCCCGCGGGATCGCCGAGGCGCGCGCCGGCGGGGGGCCGTCGGAGGCGCTTTCCGCCGAAGCCAAGGCGCTCCCCGTACGGATGCGCGAGGTGGAGCTGCGGGAGGCGGAGCTGCGGGACGCCCGGGACCGGGCGCTCCGGCGCCTTCCGAACCTGCTCGACGAGAGCGTCCCGTACGGCCGGGACGACTCCGAGAACGTCGTGGTCGGAACGTGGGGCTCCCCCGGGCCCGCCGATCCGGGCCTCCGCTCCCACGCCGAGCTCCTGGAGGGCCTGGGGATGGCGGACTTCGACCGCGCGCACCGCACGAGCGGCGCCGGATTCTACTACCTGTTCGGCGACTTCGTCCTCCTCGACCTTGCCCTCCAGCGGTTCGCGCTCGACCTGCTCGTCGACCGAGGGTTCACGCCCGTCGCGCCGCCGTACGTCCTCCGACGGGCCCCGTACGAGGGGGTGACGGACCTGGCGGACTTCGAGAACGTCATGTACCGGATCCAAGACGAGGACCTCTATCTCATCGCGACGAGCGAGCACCCGCTCGCCGCGCTCCACGCGGGCGAGATCCTCGACCCGGACGACCTTCCCCTGCGCCTCGCGGGCGTGAGCCCGTGCTTCCGGAAGGAGATCGGCGGGCACGGCGTCGACCAGAAGGGGATCTTCCGTACCCACCAGTTCCAGAAGGTGGAGCAGTTCGCCTACGTACGGCCCGAGGAGTCCGCGGCGATGCTCGAGGAGCTTCGGGCGAACGCCGAGGAGGTCTTCCGTCGCCTCGAGGTCCCGTACCGGGTCGTCACCGTCTGCACCGGGGACCTCGGCACCGTCGCCGCCAAGAAGTACGATGTCGAGGCCTGGTTCCCCCGCCAGCAGGCGTACCGGGAGGTCGTGAGCTGCTCGAACTGCACGGACTACCAGGCGCGGCGTCTCGGCATCCGCCTCGGAAAGGCCGGCCGGCCCGAGAAGCAGACCCCGCACACGCTCAACTCGACCGCCGTCGCCACCTCCCGGGGGCTCGCGGTGATCGTCGAGCAGTACCAGCAGCCCGACGGGACCGTGACGATCCCGACGGCGCTGCGTCCGTACCTCGGCGGCCGGGACGCGCTCCGGCCCAGCGGCCGCCCGCACTGAGTCGGCCGACGCCGCGGAGGGCCAACCCTAAGCGCCGGGGGTCCCTCGCGCGGCGGCCGTGGGCGCCCAGCGGAAGCTCGACGACTTCACCGGAGCCGAGGGCCCGGTCGCCCCGCTCGCGGCCGTCCGCCGGCGCGTGCGCCCGGAAGGGTTCCCGGAGGTGTGGCGGGTCCACGAGGGATTCGTCCAGCACCCGTACCTCCGTCCGGCGGTCGTCCGGGCGCTCCCGTTCCAGCTCGAGCTCGCCCGCATCGGGCTCGAGGAGGACCTGCTCGTCGTCCTCCCGACCGGCCTCGGGAAGACGGTGATCGCGGCGCTGATCGCGGCGGAACTCCTGCGCCGCGGCGACGGGAAGGTGCTCGTGCTCGCCCCGACCCGGCCGCTCGTGCAGCAGCACGCCGACTCGTTCCGGCGCTGGCTCCTGCCGCTCCGGATCGCCCGCTTCACGGGGACCGTCCGCCGCCCGGTCCGCGAAGGGACGTGGACGGACGTCGACCTCGTCTTCGCGACCCCCGAGATCGTGCAGAACGACCTCGCCGCGGGCCGCTACGACCTCCGCGACGTCACGTTGGTCGTCTTCGACGAGGGACACCACGCCGTCGGAAAATACGTCTACGTCCCGATCGCCGAGCAGTACCGCCGCGAGCGGCCGGACGGCGCCCGGGTCCTTGCGCTCACGGCGTCGCCGGGCGGCAAGGACGAGCGGATCGAGGAGGTGGTCGCCCATCTCGGGGTCCAGCGCATCGAGGCCCGGAGCCGCGAGGATCCGGGCGTCGCGGAGCACGTCCATCCGATCGACGTCGACTACGTCTGGGTCGACCTGCCCCCGGTCGCCCGGGCGATCCGGGACGACCTCGACGAGGCGTCCCGTGCGACCGCGCGCAAGCTCCAGCAGATGGGCTTCCTCCGGAAGAAGCCGATCGCCTCCCTCTCGGTCAAGGACCTGATCGCGCTCCGGGCGGAGATCTTCGCCCGGCCGGGGCCGATGGTCCGCCGATTCGGCCCGCTCTTCCACCAGCTCCTCCTCCTCCACCTGCACCACGCCCAGGAGCGGCTCGAGACCCAGGGCCTCGCTCCGTTCCTGCAGTACCTCGACCGGGTCGGCGCGAAGCCGAAACCGTCCCGGGGCGACCTCGCCTTCCTACGGCTCCCCGAGGTCGTGCGGGCGCGGGCGACCGCGGAGGAAACGCTGCGCACCTCCCGCGACCTCTCCCACCCGAAGCTCGACGCGGTCGCGACCCTCGTCCGCGACGTGCTCGCCCGGGCCGACGGACGCCCCGTGCGGATCCTCGTCTTCGCCCAGTACCGGGACACGATCGGCTCGATCGCCGAGTCGCTCGAGCGCGAGGGGTGGACGGTCGCCCGGTTCGTCGGCCAGGCGGCCCGGGACGCCCGCGACCCGGGGATGAGCCAGAAGGAGCAGGCCCAGGTCCTCGCCGGCTTCCGGGCGGGGCGGTTCCCGATCCTGGTCGCCAGCAGCGTCGCGGAGGAGGGCCTGGACGTCCCCGACGTCGACCTGGTCGTCTTCTTCGAGTCGGTCCCGAGCGAGATCCGCGCGATCCAGCGACGCGGGCGGACCGGCCGCAGTTCGCTCGGGCGCGTGGCGGTCCTCCTGACCCGGGATACCCGGGACGTTCAGTACCAGGCCGCCGAGGTCCGCCGGGAACGGTCGATGCGGCGCATCGTCCGCCGTCTGTCGGCCGCCGCCCGGGCCCGGGCCGAAGAGGGGTCCGCCGGGGCCGTGACTCCCCCCGTCCGGCGCCGCCGCGGCTCCCCACCGGCCGTATAACGGTTCGGCCCCGGGGGAGGCGCTGCCCTTCCCCACGGCACGTTAAATAGCGCGCGCCGGGTCGTTCCGCTCCAAGGCGGCGCGATGAGCCTCGTGCATTGGCTCGCGGAGAATCCGGGCCTCGTGGTCCTCACCCTCCTGGGCTTCGCGCTGACGGGTTACCTGGTCTACGCGATGCTCCACCCCGAAGAGTTCTAGGCGCCGAGGCGATGTTCGACCTCGAAGCGCTTTGGGGCGTCGGTCTCGTCCTGGTCGCCGCGCTGGCGGCGGCCCCGTTCTTCGGCGACTACCTCGCGCGGGTGTACACGAACCGCCCGGCGTTCGGGGACGCCCTCCTCGGGCCCGTCGAGCGGGGCATCTACCGGCTCCTCGGCACCTCCCCCCGGCGCTCGATGCCCGCCCGGGAGTACATGGCCGCCGTCCTGCTGGTGAACGGCGCGCTCTGGGCGTTCCTGTTCTGGTTCTTCCTCCAGCAGGGCACGCTCCCCCTCGACCCGACGCGCGTCCCGAACATGAGCTGGGACCTCGCCTTCCACTCCGCCGCCAGCTTCACGACGAACACCGACTTCACCCACTTCACCAACGAGACCCAGATCTCCGAAGGGGCCCTCACGATCGCCTGGCCGCTCGCCCTCTTCCTCTCGCCGGCGACCGGGCTCGCGGTCTTCGCCGCGATGGTCCGCGGATTCGTCCGCCGGGACGGGACCCTCGGGAACTTCTACGTCGACCTCGTCCGCACGATGTCGCGGGTCCTCCTGCCGCTCTCGTTCGTCGGGGCGCTCCTCTTCGTGGCGATGGGGGTCCCCGAGACGTTCCGGGCGACGGTCCTGGCCCACCCGATCCTGGGCGGGACCCAGTCGATCCTCCTCGGTCCGGTGGCGAGCTTCCAGTCGATCTCCCTCCTCGGGACGAACGGCGGCGGCTTCTACTCCGCCAACATGGCGTCGCCGCTCGCGAACCCGTCGGCGGTGTCGAACCTCTTCGGCACCTTCCTCATGCTGCTCCTCCCCCTCTCCGCCCCGTTCGCCTTCGCCGGGGTCGTGCGGCGGCGGAACGAGGCATGGCCGTTCGTCGGCACGATCCTGATCGTCCTGGTCGTCGCGCTCGCCCTCTTCCTCTTCTACCAGGCGGCCGCGAACCCCGCACTCCTCGGGGTCCCCGGGCTCGTCCAGACGGTCGGCTACCCGGTCGGGCAGGAGGTCCGTTTCGGGCTCTCCGGCAGTTCGGCGTTCCAGGTGGTCAGTGTCTACGCGAACGTCGGGGCGAACAACATGCTGATCGGGGCGATCGCCCCGGGCGCCCAGATGGTGCTCTTCTTCGGGATGTTCACCCAGAGCACGCCGGGGGGGGCCGGGACCGGCTTCGCGATGCTCCTCCTCTTCGCGGTCCTCGCGATCTTCGTCGGGGGGCTCATGGTCGGCCGGACCCCGGAGTACCTCGGGAAGAAGATCGAGACCGGGCACGTGAAGTGGTCCGCCCTCGCCCTGCTCGTCCATCCGGCGCTGATCCTCGTGCCGTCGGTGATCGCGGTCGCGCTCGGGTTCGTCCGGGTCGACGGGGCGACCGTCGCCGTCTCCGCCCATACGTTCTCGGGGGTGCTCTACGAGTTCACGAGCGAGAGCGCGAACAACGGGAGCGCCCTCTCGGTCGCGTCGTTCAACGACTCGACCCCGTTCTTCAACGTCGCCGGCGGGATCGTGATGCTGCTCGGCCGGTTCGTCCCGATCTTCGCGATGCTCAAGATCGGCGAGATGTTCTCGCGCCAGCGGACCCTTCCGCCCGGGCCGGGGACGTTGCGGACGGCGAGCGGGACGTTCACGATCTACCTCACGCTCTTCCTGATCATCACCTCGGCCCTCCTCTTCCTTCCCGTCCTCGCGATGGGTCCCCTCGCCCAGATCCTGTAGGAGGTGGACGTGCGCGACCTTCCGGGCCCTCCGTCCGCGGCCGGCGCCCACGTGTCGGTCCGGCGTCGTCCGCACACCTCGTGGCGGCGGGTCCTCGGCGACTCGTTCCGGATGTTCTCCCCGCGCCGGGAGTTCCGCCACCCGGTGATGTTCTGCGTCTACGTGCTGTTCCTCTTCCTGGTCGTGCTGACGCTGTTCCCGTACGCCTTCCCGGACGTCGCCCGGGGCTACGATCCGGGCTACTACCTCTCGGTCACGGTCATCCTCTTCTTCACGGTCTGGTTCGCCAACCTGGGCGAGGCGATCGCCGAGGCGCAGGGGCGGGCCCAGGCCGACAGCCTCCGCGAGATCCGCAGCGGGGTCCGGGCGCGCCAGATCCTGCCGGACGGGCAGGCCCGCTGGGTCGCCTGCGACGTCCTCCGCATCGGCGACACGGTGGAGGTGCAACCGGGCGAACCGGTGCCGATCGACGGCGACATCGTCGCGGGGGCGGCGCTCATCGACGAGTCGATGATGACCGGGGAGTCCGAGGCGGTCGTCCGCGAGAGCGGGGGCGACAAGACGAGCGTCCTCGGGGGGACCCGGGTGCTCCAGGGGACCGTGCGGATGCGCGTGACGGCGGTGCGGGGGGAGTCGTTCCTCGACCGGCTCATCCGCCTGGTCGAGGGCCAGGGCCGCGAGCCGACGCCGAACGAGCTTGCGCTCGGGGTGCTGCTCTACGCGTTCACGATCGCGCTGTTCACCGTCGTCGTGACGTTCGTCTATCTCGCCGACTTCACGAACATCGTCGTGGTCTCGGTGGCGACGATCGTCGCCCTCTTCGTCTGCCTCATGCCGACGACGATCGGGGCCCTGCTGCCCGCGATCGGGATCTCGGGGATCAACCGCGTCGCCCGCGCGAACGTGATCGCGAAATCCGGCAAGGCGGTGGAGGCGGCCGGCGACCTCGACGTCTTGATCCTCGACAAGACCGGGACGATCACGATCGGCAACCGGCTCGCGGTACAGTTCGTCCCGGCCCCGGGCGTGCCGATGCCGGAGCTGCTCGAGGCAGCGCTCCTCTGCTCCTCGGTCGACGAGACGCCCGAGGGGAAGTCGATCGCCCGGCTCGCCGCCCGGCACGGCGCGCCCGTCCGACGCGTGGAGATCGGGTCGTTCAAGGTGCTGCCGTTCACCGCCGAGCGCCGCATGAGCGGGATCGTGCTCTCGGACGGCTCCGAGGTCTACAAGGGATCGCTCCAGGCGATGGAGACGTACGGCGCGGTCCTGCCGCTCGATCTGCGGCGGGCCGGCGCGGAGGCGTCCCGCGCGGGGATGACGCCGCTCGCGATCTCCCGTCAGAAGAAGGCGCTCGGGATCGTCCTCCTGAAGGACATCGTCAAGCCCGGTATCAAGGACCGGATCCGGGAGTTGCGCACGATGGGGATCCGGACCGTGATGTGCACCGGCGACAACCGCCTCACCGCGGCGGCGATCGCCCGCGAGAGCGGGGTCGACGACTTCGTCGCGGAGGCGAAGCCGGAGACGAAGCTCACCCTGATCCAGGCGGAGAAGGCGGAGGGGCGGCTGGTCGCGATGACCGGCGACGGGACCAACGATGCGCCGGCGCTCGCCCGGGCCGACGTGGGCCTCTCGATGAACAGCGGGACGAGCGCCGCGAAGGAAGCCGGCAACATGGTCGACCTCGACAACGATCCCACGAAGATCATCGAGGTCGTCTCCATCGGCAAGCAGCTGCTGATCACCCGGGGGGCCCTCACGACGTTCTCGATCACCAACGACGTCGCGAAGTACTTCGCGATCATCCCGGCGATCTTCATCGCCGCCGGGTCGGCGGCGCTCCCCGGGATCGCGTTCCTCAACCTCATGGGGCTGTCGGACCCCGAACTCGCGATCCTCTCCGCGCTGCTGTTCAACGCGGTCGTCATCCCGCTGCTGATCCCGCTCGCGATCGCCGGGGTGCCGTTCCGCCCGTCGAGCGCGATCGACCTGCTGCGGCGGAACCTGGTCCTGTACGGGGTGGGCGGCCTCGTGACCGCGTTCGTCGGGATCAAACTGATCTACCTGCTCCTCGCCTGGCTCGCGACCCTCCCGATCGTCCAGGCCGCCGGGGTTTTCGTGGCGCATGCCCTGCCGTTGGGAGGCCTATGAGCGCGCGATCCCCGTCCTCCCCCCCCGCCGAACCCCGCGAGGTGGAGGTCCGGCCCCCGCCGCCCGAGACGGCGGAACTGGCGGAGGAGGCGGCGGAGGACGGCGCGGACGACCGGCCCCGCGGCGCGCCCGCGGTGC
>JAJZDF010000027.1 GCA_021828715.1 Thermoplasmata archaeon | reverse complement strand
CGGAGCCCGAGATCCGGCCGGCCTTCGTCCGACGTGGACGGTCGCGCTCACCGCCCCGAAGGAGGAGATGGATGCGGCGACGGCCGGGACCGTCTCGGTTCGCGACATCGGGATCCCTCCGGCTGCCTGGTTCGAGACCGGGGCCGGGGAGTTCCGCCTCTTTCCCTCGGCCCGCCTCGAGGCGAGCGGGCGCGGGGCCCGGGTCGTGGTAGTCGCCGGGGGGCCGTACGCCGGCGCCCCCGCGCTGGCGGCGCTGGCCGCCCTCCGCTCCGGCGCGGAGCGGGCCACCGTCGTGACCCCGGCCGGGGTGTCGGCGCAGGTCCAGGCGTTCGCCCCGGACCTCGTGGTGGAGGCGATCGGGGACCGCCACTTCGAGCCGGCCCACGTGCCGGAGGTGGTGGCGTTCGTCGAGGCGGCGCATCCCCAGGCGATCGTTCTCGGGATGGGCGTCGGGAAAGCGCCGGAGACCGTCGAGGCGATGGGGCTCCTCCTTCGAACGTGGGCCGGGCGCCGCCCGATAGTCGTCGACGCCGACGCGCTCCGGGCGCTCGCCGGGGGCCTCCCGACGGAGCGCGGGCCGGCCCCCTTGATCGTGACCCCCAACGCCGGCGAGTACCGGCGGGACTTCGACGGCCCGGAGGCCGCCGACCGGGCGGAGCGGCGGCTCCACGTGACCGCATCCGCGGAACGGACCCGGGTCACGATCGTCGCCAAGGGGGAGACGGACGTCATCTCCGACGGGGGCCGGACGGTGGAGAACCGCCACCATTCGCCGTACCAAACGGTCGCGGGCGCGGGGGACATCCTCGGCGGGCTCCTCGGCCACCTCCTCGGCGAGGGGCTCGACGGCTTCGCGGCCGGCCGGCTCGGTACCTACTGGGTCGGGGAGGCGGGCATCCGGGCCGGGGCGCGCGCCGGGGCGGGCCTGCTGGCCTCCGACCTGCTCGCCGAGCTTCCCGCCGCGCTCCTGAGAGGCGTCGGCCGGGTCCGGCCCCCCGTCTTGAGGACCGGATAGCCCCCGCTCGATGCGAGGCAAGTCCCCCACGCGACGCCGCGTCTCCTCTCCTCGGGGGCGCCGCATGGAGATACCCGGCAGTCTGGGTCGGTCTCGTCGCCCACAGCCTCTCCGTCTCGGGCGTACCCTTCAACTCGGTGAACTATAACTCGGGCGCCGGTCCAAATAGTGGGAACAGTTGTTTCCAGATCTCGAGATGCAAGCACGTTCAGGGCATGGGCCCGTCCCCACGGCATTCCGGGTGGGTTTGGCGACCGGGTTGGTCCTAGCGCTTGCGGCAGCCATTCTGCTGCTCGCTTACTCTCCGTGGGAGACCGCCGGAAGCGCCCCCTCCACGTTCGGGCCGGCGACGACCCAAAGAACCTCCCCCGGCTCGATTGGATGTCGCTCGACCCTCGCGGAGATCTGTTTCATCACTATGTTCGACTCGTCCATCTCAACGCTTGCGGCTTCGAGTCTCTTCTTCGCCGTGTCGAGCGACTTTCCGGTGTCGTACCCCGTTTCGAGCTCCGTCCCACTTGGAGTCGGCGCTTCAGTCTCTCTCCTGGACTCCTCCCACGTCACCGGTGTGTGGAACTTCACGCTCGGAGCCTGGACCTTGGTACCACAGGGCGCTCTATCGACCACGAGTCCCATTGCAGTTGTCCTTGACACCGGACTGGTGTCCAACTCCACTCTCACCGGGTCGTACTTCTACGTCGAACACTCGGGGCCGTACGGGGGAGCGATCGGGAGTCCCCTCGGTTGAGCGGAAGGCTAGCCGTGAGGGTTCAGTTCGGCTACGACCAATGGCTCCGGGCCTGCTTCTGGCGGCCCAAGGTGCGACCGCCCCCGGGGTCCATGGGATGCGCGGGGACTCTCTCGCGGGCCCCAACGCTGGCCCCCACGTTTCGCGGAGGGGGGCCGAAGGACCTCAGGCGTAGCGGATGCGGCCCCGGATCTCGCGGGCGCGCTGCCGCACGTCCTTAGCTCCCACGGGGTTCCCCTCATCGTAACCGTCCAGGAACCGACGGAACAGCCCATCCGCCTTCGGGTGGAGGGCCTTGAGGTCCTCCTCGACGAGGTGGAGGTCGATCCCGAGCTCCTCGACCCCGGGACTGCGGGAGCCCATCGAAAGATCCAGAAACGCCGGCGCGCCGCACGCCCCATCCGGGAAGAGGACGTTCGAGCTCGTGAGATCGCCGTGCGAAAGCCCGCCCGCGTGGAGCCGGCCCAGCGCCTTCCCGAAGGCGTGCATCGCGGTGTCGAGGTCGGCCGGCGCGAGCGCCGGGTCCTCGAGGAGCTCCTTCAGCGTCGGGCCGGGGATCTCCTCGAGCGTCAGGCGGTGATGGACGAGGTCGATGTCGTAGAGGATCGGCGTCCGCACCCCGAGCCGGCGCGCGTCGACCAGGAGGCGGGTCTCGGTCCGCGTGCGCTCGCGGCGGAGGCGCTCGTCGAGCGCCTTGGGCCGGTACGACTTCGAGTCGCGTTCCTTCACGAGCGCAGGAAATCCCCACCAGTCGACCCGGCGCAGCTTCGCCTCGGCGCCGCGATGGGCCGCGGATCCTTCGGGGGCTTCCGGGACCCCGGCGTCGGCGGTCACTGTCGCCCTACGGCGGCGGCGCGGCGAACGATTGCCTCGCGGGCCAGGCGGGCCGCGAGCGCGCTCGTGTTGCCGGTATCGTAGTGGGGGCTCACTTCCATGATGTCGAGACCGGCCAGCCGCGGCGCCGCCGTGTCGAAGACGTGCTTCACGTCGCGGGGAGTGAGACCGAACGGCTCGGGGGTCCCGGTGGCGCCCGCATACGCTGGATCGATGGCGTCGATGTCGAGCGAGATGTAGATCCGTTCGGTCTTGAGCATGTTCAGCGCCCGCTGGGCCGCCGATTCGATCCCCTCCTGCGCGACCTCGTGCGCGGTGATGTACGACATCCCCAGGGAGCGGAGATCCTCCATCTCCCCGGCGGAGACCGATCGCACGCCGAGCACCACGATGTTGCGGGCCCCCACCTTTTCCAGGATCCGCCGGGCGGAGCAGGCGTGGCTCCGGCGATCCCCGAGGTAGTTCGACCGGAAGTCCATGTGGGCGTCCAGGTAGAGGACACCGAGGCTCGGTGCGTCGTCGGGATAGGCCTCCACGGCGGGCGGGGAGCAGGCGTGGTCTCCGCCGAGCACAATCGGCACCTTGCCGGCCGCGTAGAGCGGGCGGATCTCCTCCCGAACGGAGTCGGCCATCTCGCTCGCCGTCCCGAATTCGTCGGTGTTCCCGAGGTCGTGGATCGCGAGGTCCCCGAGCGAAAGGCCGGTCTCAAGGTCGTACGACTCGAAGTTCCAGGAGTGTTGACGGATCGAGTCCGGCCCGAACCGGGCGCCCGGCCGGAACGAGGTCGTCCGGTCGAACGGGACCCCCAAGAGGACATACTCCGCCTGCTGGAGGGATGCGGAAGCGTCGGCAAACGTCGTCGGATGCGGCACGTCCGCACGACGCGCCCCGCCTATATCAGCCCGTCATCCCGGCGCGACCGGCCCTCCGGGGCGGAGCTCGCGCGCAACCCCCCGGCCGGGGGCCGTACGGTACCCCCTACCCGCCTCCGCACGGGCCCCTCCGGCTGCAGGTCGGCTCCGGCAAGAGGCTCCCCGGCCCGATTCTCCGGGGGAGAGGCGGACGCCGGCCGGCCCCCGACGTCCGACCCGCACCCCGGGACCCGCCCTCCGGCCCCCCCGCACCGGACCCGGGGGCCGGGGGCGACATGGGTGCGGGTTAAGAGGCGGCCGACCCCTTCACTCGAGGGAGGATGGGACCGTGGCGGAGGAAGGCCCGATCGGACGGAAGCGAGAGGAGGACGGGGTCGAACTGCTGGTGCTGCGCAACCCGCCGGTGAACGCGCTCGGCACCCGCCTGATGTCGGAACTCGGGGCCGCGGTCGGAGCGATCGAGCAGGACCCGAGCGTCCGCGCCGTGATCCTGACGGGAGACGGCCAGTACTTCAGCGCCGGAGCCGATCTCAAGGAGATGGCCACGATCGACTTGGCGACCGCGCCGGACGTCGTCCAGAGCGGGCACGCTCTCTTCGCGCGCCTCGCGGCGCTGAGGCCCCCCGTGATCGCGGCGATCAACGGGCTGGCCCTCGGGGGGGGCCTCGAGCTCGCGCTCTCGGCCGACCTCCGCATCGCCGGCGACTCCGCGAAGCTCGGCGCCCCCGAAGTGAACTACGGGCTCATGCCGGCGTACGGCGGAACGCAGCGGCTGCCGCGCCTGGTCGGGACCGCGAAGGCGAAGGAGCTGATCTTCACGGGCACGATGATCTCCGCCGCCGAGGCGCTGCGGATCGGTCTCGTCAACAAGACCGTCCCCGCCGGCCAGGAACTTCGGGCCGCCCGGGACCTCGCCCACACGATCGCCCAGAAGGCGCCGAAGGCCGTCCGGGCCGCAAAGCGGGCGATCGTCGAGGGGACCGCCCGGCCGCTCGCCGAGGGGATTTCCCTCGAGGCCGAGCTGTTCGCGACGGAGGTCCTTCCCTCCGAGGACCTCGCCGAAGGGATCCTCGCGTTCGCGGAGCGGCGGCCGCCGAAGTTCCGGGGGCAGTGACCGTGCCGATCGAGCTTTCCCTGACGCCGGACCAGGAGGCGTTCCGGGACGCGGCCCGGGCATTCCTCGCGAAGGAGGTCGCGCCGATCGTCGCCGGGATGGACGAGCGGGAGGAGTTCCCCGAAGCGTCCGTGCGTCGGATGCAGCAGGAAGGGTACTTCGGCGTGCCGATCCCGGAGGAGTACGGCGGCCTCGGCCTCGGCAAGGTCGGCTACTGCCTCTTCCTCGAGGAGCTCGGCCGCGTCGACGCCTCCCACGGAGTGATCGTCGGCGCCCACACCTCGCTCGGAACCACGCCGATCCTCTACTACGGGACCGAGGAGCAGAAGCGACGCTGGCTGGTGCCGGCGGCGAAGGGCGAGAAGCTGCTCGCCTTCAGCCTGACCGAGCCCGGCTCCGGCAGCGACTCCGGCGCCGTCCACACGGTCGCCGAACCGCACGGGAGCGGCTGGCGGCTCACCGGAACGAAGAGCTACGTGTCGAACGGTCGGGAGGCGGCCACGGTGATCGTCATGGCCGCGACCGACGCGCGCCGCGGGGCGAACGGCGGAGTCACCGCCTTCCTGGTCGACACGGACCGACCCGGCTTCCGGGTCGGCCGCTGCGAAAAGAAGATGGGGCTCCATGGGTCGTCGACGGCCGAGCTGATCCTCGACCACCTCGAGGTCGGACCGGAGCACGTGCTCGGCGAGGTAGGCAAGGGGTTCCACGTGGCGATGACGGCGCTGGACGTCGGCCGCGTCTCCCTCGGGGCGGCGTCGCTCGGCGCGATCGAAATGGCGACCTCCGCCGCGCTCGACTACGCAAAGAACCGGACGCAGTTCGGGCTGCCGATCAGCGAGTACCAGGCGATCCAGTTCAAGTTGGCCGACATGGCGATGCGGGCGCAGGCGCTCCGCCCGCTCGTCTACCTCGCCGCCGCCCGCCAGGACCGGATGGGCACCGACCCCAAGGCGTGGTCGCGACTCGAGCGGGCCGAGAAGACCCGCGAGGCGGCGGGGGTGAAGTGCCTCGCCTCGGAGTGGGCGAGCGAGGTCATCGACGAGGCGCTCCAGATCCACGGGGGAAGCGGCTACATCCGCGGGACCCCGATCGAGCGCGCCTACCGGGACGCCCGGATCAGCGAGATCTTCGAGGGGACGAACGAGATCCAACGGCTCGTCATCTCCCGCGACCTCATCGCCCGGGGGCTGTAGGCGGAACCGCCGCCGGGGAGTCGGAGGCGCGGGCCGCCTCGTCGCGGAGGACGCGTCGCAGGACCTTCTGGACCCCGCTGCGCGGCAGGGCGTCCCGGAACTCGACGATCCGGGGCGCTTTGAAGTGCGCGATCCGCTCCCGCACGAAGGCGATGAGCTCCTCGGAGGTGACCGAGCTTCCCGGCTTCCGGACGACGAACGCACGGACCACCTCGCCCTCGCGCCGGTCCGGAACGCCGACGACCGCGACATCCGCGACCCCGGGGTGGGTGAACAGCACCTCCTCGACCTCCCGAGGGTAGACCTTCATCCCGCCGACGCTGATCATGTCCTTCTTCCGGTCGACGAGGTAGGCGTAGCCGTCGGCATCGAGCCGGCCGATGTCGCCGGTACGGAACCAGCCGTCGTGGAGGAACTGGGCGGTCTCCTCCGGCTGGCGGTAGTAGCCGAGCATCACCTGCGGACCCTTCACACACAACTCCCCTACCTCGCCGACGGGGAGGGTCCTCGTCCCCGTCTCGAGGTCGACGATCCGTTGGTCGGTCTCCGGCAACGGAAGTCCGATCGAGCCGGGGCGCCGCTCCCCGTCGATCGGGTTCGCGTGGGTGGCGGGGGAGGTCTCGCTGAGGCCGTACCCCTCTACGATCCGCGCCCCCGTGACCGCCTCGAACCGCTGGGCAACGGCGAGCGGGAGCGGGGCGGAGCCCGAGAGGCAGAAGCGGATCGATCGCAGCCGGTATCGGGCGAGGTCGGGCTGGTCGAGGAGCGCCTGGTAGAGCGCCGGGACGCCCGGGAACTGGGTCGGGCGGTACCGCGAGATCAGCCGGAGGATCTCGCGGACCTCGGGCCGCGTCTGGATCACCAGCGTCGCCCCGTCGGCGAGGCCCATGAGGCCGGCGACGGTGAGACCGTAGATGTGGAAGAACGGGATCGAGGCAAGGATCACCTCCTCGCCCGGCCGGCGGGTGGTGTTCCAGGCGGTCAGCTGGGCCACGTTCGCCACGAGGTTGCGGTGCGACAGCATCGCACCCTTCGGTCGACCGGTCGTCCCCCCCGTATACTGGAGGAGCGCGACCGTCGACGCCGGATCCCCCTTCCAGGGCGGAACGCGGGCCGGAGTCCGCGCGATCCGGGCCCACGCGCGGACCTCAGGGTCGGCCGGGAAGTCCGTCGGGAGGTGCTGGCGCCGGAGGACGCCGTTGACGAACCAGCGCTTCGGCACGGGGTAGAAGTCGCGCAGGCGCGCGACGACGACCGTCGGCGCGGCGTAGTCGCTCCGCACCTTCCGCAGGTTCGGATAGAGGATCTCGAGCGTCACCACCGATTTCGGCTCGGCGTCCCGAAGCAGGTGGGCCAGGTCCATCCCGAGGTAGAGCGGGCTCACCTGGACCGCGATCGCCCCCAGCCGCAGGACGGCGAACAGCGCGATCGGGTAGAGCGGCCCGTTCGGGAGGTAGAGCGCGACACGGTCACCGGGCCCGACCCCGTCGCGCGCGAGCTGGCCGGCCAGGCGCTCCGAGAGGGACCAGAACTCCCGGTACGTCCACGAAGCGCCGTAGTAGAGGAGGGCGGTCCGGTCCGGCCATCGGTCGACCGCGGCTTCGACCGAGTCGGTCAGCAGGACGTTCGGAATCTCGAGCCGGCGCGGCACGGCGGCCGGG
>JAJZDF010000026.1 GCA_021828715.1 Thermoplasmata archaeon | reverse complement strand
CGAGGGTGAGGGGGAGGTCGGTTCGCGTCGTCCTTGGGTCTCGAGGGCCGTCCCGCAGACGGAGCAGGGCGGGGGCGGGGCGAGGGCGGCGCCGGCCAGAGGAGGAGCTCGAGGCGGGGAGTTTTTTTACGTCCAGGTCGAAGCGGACGCCGACGGCGGCGAGGTCGTGGGGAGGCATCTCCTCGCCCATGTCGTGGACGGCCTGGACGATGTGGGTCAGGGTGAGGGTACCGGTCATGATGCGGGTGGCGAGGAGGCCAAAGTGGGGAGGTTCCAGCGGAAGGCTCACGGGGAGCTGGGCGGGGTCCGTCCGAGGGAAGCGGGGCTGGACCGGGCCGAGGGAGCGCAGGTAGCGGGTCCGGGTCCGCTTGACCTTGGGGTCCCAGAAGTGCTCCACGAGTTGGCGATAGCGGCGACCCCGTGAGGTCACCACCGGTTCCGTCTGAACGGCCATAGACTTACGGGATACAGTAAGTGCTAGTCAGCGTCGCGCCTCGAGGATTTCCCGTCAGGTACGCTGCTCAGATCGGTTGACGGTTATTGGATGCGAGAGCGTCCCGACCCCGCTTGCGCCCTCAAATAGGCGTGACACCGTAAGGTCCGTCTGCCATGCCGGCCGCGGCGCCGGGCCGATCGATGCGTTCGCTGTCGTGGGTCGTGGTGGCCGGGATCGCGCTGCTCCTCCTGCTCCCCGGCGGCGTGCTGGCCGCGCCGCGCTCCTCCGCTCCCGGGGCGGGTGGGACGGGAGGACGCGCGACGACCGCCGTCTCGGGGCCGGTTCGTTCCCCGCCCGCCGGCACGCCGGCCGGCCTCGATCCGGCCGCGGAGGCCCCGGTTCCGAGCGCCTACGTCCTCCAAACGAAGGTCGCAGCCCTGCTCGCCGCGCCGCCCGGTAACCGGTCGGGGGGCGGGAGCGGGCGGAGCCCGGGATCGTCGCCTCCCGCCGGGGCCTCCCCCCATCCGTTCGGGGGGCTGAACGGCTGGTTCACCGGCACGGTGGCGAACGCCAGCCGACCGACGGACGTGCTCGACGAGGTCTTCGTGGGTGCGGTCCCGGATACGTCGGCCGACCCGTGCACCTACCAGGCGTGCGGTCCGGGGACGACCGGCACGAACGGAGGATTCAACGTCTCCTGTCCCTCCGGGGCGGATTACCTCGTCGCCTCGATCGCCGAGTTCGCCCAGAACCTCACCTACGCCACCTGCACCGGCGGCGCGACGGTCTCGGTCGGCACGATCCTCCTCCTTCCGGACGGCTGGGTCACCGGGCGGGTGGTGGGGGACGTTCCGGGGGCACCGGGGCTCGGGAGCGTCGCCGTGACCGGGCAGAGCCGCAGCGGTTCCGTGTTCGCGTCGCCGACCAACCTCTCCGCGAACGTGAGCGGGACGTTCCACGTCCCGGTGCCCCCCGAGCTCGCGGCGGAGGTGACGTTTAACTCCGCGAACCTGAGCTACGAGTCGAACCTCACCTGGGTGACGGTGGCGTCCGGCGCGACGGTCGACCTCGGGACGGTCTACCTCGAACCGGTGCCGGAGGCGACGGTGCGCGCGATGCTCGTCGACGCCGTGACCGGGGCGCCGATCGTACCCACCCTCCGGCGGGTCCACCTCTACCTGTGCCAGGGCGATCCGTCGAACGCCACTCCCCTCTGCGGCCAGGAAGGAGAGAGCAACAACGCCACGGTGACCGCCACCGGGCCGAGCGGACCGAGCTACGTCATCGCCACGGCGCCCGGCTACGTCGACAACATCACGCCGGTCGGCAACATCGCCCCCGCGCCGGCGAACGACCCCCAGTGCCTCCCCGGCGGCTGCCGGATCGAGATGGTCCCGCTCGGCGAGCTTTCCGCCGGGGTCGGGCTCTCCGGGGATCCTGCGGCCTTGTTCGACGGCAGCTCCGCCAACGGCGCCAACGTCACGTTCGTTACGCGGAGCCTCGCCGGCTACTGGACGGAGGCCCCGTGCGTGCTGTTCCAGTACTGCAATGTTCAGCGGGGAACGCAAATGATGGCGGCCGGGGGCCAGGTGGGGCAGCCGTTCTCCATGGCGGCGTTCCCGTCGTGGAACGACGTGCAGCTGCGGGCCTCGGGGTCGACCCCGGGGCTCGTCCCGGCCGACGGCAACTGGACGGACGCGAACGTGACGCCGGACGAGATCACGTCGCTCGGCTGGTTCAATCTCACGCCCGGGACGTACGTCGAGGGGAACGTCTACGCGAACGGGTCGGCGCTCGCGCCGCCGGGCGGCTTTGTGGTCACCGTGACGAGCCGGATCGGGCTCGTCGCCACCGACTATGGGGTGTTCCCGGCCTACACGGGGAACGGGTCGATCCTCGACTGCACCCAGAACGGGTCCGGACCGCACGGCGGCCCTACGTCGTTCTGCGTCGCGGCCCCGATCGGCCCGGACCTTTTGACCGTCGGTGCCCGGAACGGGCAGTACCAGTCGAACCAGACCGCCATCCGCATCCCGTACAGCGTCTGCTGCCTCCGCACCTCGGCGGCGAACGGATCGATCGGCCCGTTCGCGCTCTCCGCCGTCACCTCGCCGTCGGTCGCCTCCGTGAACCTGACGCTCGTGCCGACGGCCAACCTCTCGGGGGCCGTCGTTTCCGCGCGATCCGGCGCCGGGGTCCCGTATGCGTCGGTCGAGGCCTGTCCCTCGTACGGAATATCGGTATGCGTCCTGGCCGGGGCGAACGCGTCGGGGGATTACGTCCTCTCCGGCGTGCCGCTCGGCTGGGAGGTGGTCTCGGCGTACGCCGGGGCGTTCGTATCGAACTCCGAGACGCTCCAGGTCGACTCCTCCATGACCGTGCCGACGCTGCCGCTGCCGCCCGAAGGGCTCTTGGCCGGAACGGTCGAGTTCGCCGGGGGGGGTCCCGCCGTCGGGGCCTCGATCAGTGCCTGTCCGCTGACCAACCTGTCGACCTGCTCGACCCCGCTGGGCCCGGGCCTCACCAATTCGCTGGGGGAGTACGAGGGCTACGTGGCCGGAGGGTGGCTTCCGACGGCGACGTACCGGGTCGAGGCGACGGCGTCGGGGTATGGCACCGAGTTCACCTGGGCGAACGCCACCGTCGGGAACCTCACCGAGCTGCCCCCGATGGTGCTGTTGCCGATCGGGGGCGGCGCGGACCGCCCACCACCGGAGACGCTCCGGGCGAGCGCCGGCGCCGCGCCGGTCTGGCTCGCGGGACGGATCGTGGACGCCTCGACCGGGCGTGGGATCGATGCGGCGAGCGTGGCGGCATGCCCCCTTCCGGGAACGGGCGGCTGCGCGGCTCCGGTCGCCGGCGTCACGAACTCGGGCGGTTTCTTCAACCTCAGCGTTCCCTACGGCCTCTACGGGCTCTCCGCGTCCGCTCCGGGGTACCTGTCGCTCACCGCGCCGGCGAACGCCACCGTCCGGCCGACGGACGAGGTCGGCACCCTGCGCCTCGTCGAACAGCCGTGGGTGTGGGGGAACGTCACCGGGCTCCCCTGGTCGACGATCTGGGTCTACCTCGGCACCAACCGCACCCCGATCACGCTGGCCCCGGCGGCCTCGGTCCAACTCTGCCAGGTCGCGGCGGGGAACCCGTGCGGCCCGCCGGCCCCCGTGGGGAGTGGCGGGGCGTTCTATGTGGCCGCCCCCAACTCGACGCGGGGGCTCCTGCTGGCGGACGCCCCGATCTTCGACTTCTCCTTCGAACCCGTCAACCTGACGCCCGGGCAGGCGGGGCTCCCCACCGCCGAGTGGCCGCAGCTGACGATCTGGTCGACGGTGTATGGCCTCGTCGGGAACGCGGCGAGCGCCGTCCCGTCGGGGGGGACGTTCTCCGACCCCGTCCGATGGGCCCTGGTCGACGTGCAGAACGTCCTCGGAGCCTTCTATCCGTCCAGCGGGGTGACCCCTCCGGTGTCCGGTCTGCCCCCGGTCGACACTACCGCGGGCGGAACGTACGTGACACTCGCCCCGTCCGGTGGAACGAAGAGTTCCGCCAACGTCACGGTCGGCGAACCCGCCCGTTACTATCCGGTGACGGAGACGCTGCCGGTCCTCCTCGGGCCACCGGGGAACCTCACCTACGCGGTCGCGCCGATCGGACTCGACGGCTTCGGCTGGGCGGAGGGCCAACTGGTCGACAGCGTTACGGGGCTCCCGTTGCGCCTTCCCGTGAGGGTCGTGGCGTCGTACTCGAACCCGTCGACCGGGCAGGCCGGGTCGACCTCGGGAACGTCGGGGGCCCACGGCTTCCTCAACCTCTCCGCACCGGCGGGGCGCGGCGTGCTCTTCGTCCTCGCGCCGGTCGGCGCCTACAACGGCTCGAGCCTCCGGGCCTCGGTCGTCGCCGGAGCGACGACCTGGCTCGGCGGACCCGGCGGCACCAACTCCACCCCCGTGCCGATCGCCCCGGACGGGTATGTGGCGAGCGCGGAGGTGAACTACAGCGCCGACGGGGCCGGCGGCGCCCTCTTCGATCCCGCGGTCGGGCAGCCGGTGCCGAACGCGGTCGTCATCGCCAACAGCAGCGATTCCGCCTACGGCGGGCCGGTCTCGCCGCAGTCGAATGCCGCCGGTCAGTTCCTGGCCTTCGCCCCGATCGGCGCGGCGGACCGGGAGTCGGTCTCGGCCGTGGGATATCTCCCCGAGACGATCGGTCCCCTCCGGGTGACCGCAGGGAATCTCACGGACTCTCCGCGGGTCAACCTCACCGCCTACGGGGTGGTGGCCGGACGGGTGATCGTCGAACCGGGCGGGGCCCCGGCCGTCGGGGCGTCGGTTTCCGTCTGCCCCTCCGGCGCGGGGGCGCTGTGCCGGTTCGGGGTGACGAACGACAGCGGGATCTACTGGATCGCGGCCCCCCCGGGGCCGGCGAACATCTCCGCCACGCTGCCCGGGTACCTTGGGAATGAGACGATCACGGCCTCGCCCGCTCCCGACCGGTGGGTCTGGGGGGGTACGCTGTCGCTGCTGGGAGACTCGATCGTCGAGGGGACGGTACGGGGACTTCCTACCGGCGAGCCGCTGGCGGGGGCGAACGCCAGTCTCTGCTCCCCCCTGGGGACCCCGTCCGGCCCGTGCGACTACTCGGTCCTCACCTCGTCCGACGGCGCCTTCACCCTCTACGCCGTCCCCGCGTCGTTCGTGCTGCTCGTCTCGGCGCCCGAGTACAACACCTCCGTCACCCCGCTTTCCGTTCCGGGCGGGAGTACGGTGAACCTCGGCAACGTCTTCCTGGAGGAGGACGGGATCGTGGCCGGGGTGGTCGAGCAGGTCGGCACGGGCGTGGGCATCCCCGGGGCCACCGTCTTCGGATGTGTCGACGAGCAGCCGTCCGGACCGTGCACGCCGGCCGGTGCCACGGCGGCGAACGGCCGGTACGTCCTGACCGTCCCGCCGGGGCGGGTCGTCGTGCTGGCGAGCGCGGGCGGCTTTGGCTCGGGCGCGGCGGTCGCGGACGTGCCGAGCGGAGGGGAGGGGTTTGCCCCGCCGATCCGGTTGACGCCGGTCGCGGGACTCGGGCCGTTCGAGGTCGCCGGCCGGGTGCTCCTGGGGAACGCCTCCCTCGGGGTCCGCGGCGCGACCGTCTCGCTATCGAGCGGGAACGTCCTCGCAGCCGGGACGACGACCAACGGCACCGGCGGGTTCGAGCTCGCGGTGGGGGGGGGCGCCTACACCCTCGCGGTCGACGCTCCGGGTGCCATTCCGTTCTCCGAGCCGATTCAGGTCGTCACCAACCGCACCGGGCTGGTCGTCGCCCTCGCTCCCTGGGAATGGCCGGTCGCCGTGTGGGTGGTCGATGGGCTGACGCGGGCCGGCGTGCCCTCAGCCGTGACGGTGGCGGGAGGTCCGGACGTACTCTCGGACCTCTCCGGGCGGGCGACGTTCGCCCTCCCCAACGGGACGTTCGCCCTCACGGTAACCCCGAACCCGGGTTCCCCCGATCGTCCGGCCGCCGCTTCCCTCGTGGTAACGGGCGGCCCCCTCCAGGCGGTGATCGCCGTCTATCCGGCGGTCGCGACGATCGTGGGGAGGGTGGGGAGCGCGTCCGGGGCCCCGGTCCCCGACGCCAACGTCACCTTGGAGGGAGACGCGGCAGACGGCGCGGCGATCCTGGCGGAAGCGACCTCCGGTCCCGGAGGAGGGTTTGCCCTTTCGGCCTACACGGGTACGTACCGGGTGCTCGTATCCGCTCCGGGATACGAGCCGGCCGCGATCACCGTGGATCTCCCGCCCGGCAACCGGTCGATCAATCTCTCGCTGCGCATCTTGGAAGGCGGAGGTTCCGGCCCCGGCGGGCCCCCGACCGCGGCAATCTACGGGGCCGGGCTCGCGCTGCTCGGCATCGCCGCCGCTCTGGGGGTGTGGGGAGGCCGACGCCGCCGACCCCCACCCCCCGTCCCCGTCCCGGCTTCGCCCGCATCTTTCCAGTGGGAGGCTCCCCCCGGCCCGTCGATCCCAGGACCGCCGGCCGCGACGGACCGTTGACCCCCCGTCCGCCCACAGCACCGGTCCAACGAGGAGGTACGAAACGAACAATAATGTGGCCGATTGTGTCCCGGGACACACCCCTTACATATAGCCGGGAGGGGTGGCCTGCGATAGCATGGTTCGGGGGCCAGATGCCGCAAGAGGCGGCGCCCGGGGGGCGCAATGGTAGGGCAGCGAAAGATGCTCCGCCTGCGTCCGTGCGTCGGGTGCGGGCACTTGCGGGGCAGCCATTTCATCGCCGTCAACGGGGGGAGCCGGCAACGGCATTCGACCGCCCGTCCGGGGATCTTGGGTCCGATGCCGTGCCACGTCTTCAGCTGCCGGTGCGGATCGTACGCCGACCTTCCCCGGGGACTCCCCTGCCCCGTCTGCACCCGGAGGTACCTCACGCGCTCCAGCCTCGAAGTGCACTTGGCAAAGACTCATGCGGGCCTGGCCCGTCGGGAACGTTCCGTGCTGCTCGACCTGACCCTCCGTGCGGTGGTACTGACCTCGTGACGATCCCCGCTCCGGCCCCCGGCAGTTCGGGTCGCGTTTTCGTGTCGCGCCGACATCGGATGCCGTGGGGGACCTGGGCGATCGGGGTCGCGATCCTGCTGCTCTTCCTCTCCCCCTCCGGGATCGCGGGTTCTCCCTCGACGACTACCTCGGCTCCGGCGACGGCCCACGGATCGGTCCCGGGCTCCCCCGTGTCGGCCTTGGCCAGCGCCCACCCCGCCACCCCGCGCCCCCTCCCCGGCTCCACGGCGGCCACCCGAAGCCCTATGACGCCGGCCACCACCGCGCTCGTCCACCTGGTTCGATCCGGACCGAATTCCACGCCCGAGCGCTCCGGTTCGGCGAGCGCCTCCTCGGTAGGCGCCCGGCCCGACCTCCCTCCCCCTCCGGGCTCGCTCTCGATCCCCCCCGAAGGCTGGTTCCTGGGAACGGTCAAGAACGAATCCGCCTCGCCGAGCGACCCGACCTCGAACCTCTCGGGGGTAAGCGTCCAAGCGTTCGCGGACGCCAGCAGCAC
>JAJZDF010000025.1 GCA_021828715.1 Thermoplasmata archaeon | reverse complement strand
GACCGACGGGCGGAGACCGAGATGTGGGCCGCCCGACTCCGCGCAGCCGACCACCTCGCCCGCCCGTCGTACGCGTTCTTCAACAACCACTACGCGGGGTTCGCTCCCGAGTCGGCGAACGAGTTCCGGCGGATCCTCGGGCTCCCGCCGGTCGACTACGGTCGGTTCGCCCGGGGCCCCCGAACCCTCGACGACGTCCTCGCCGTCGGCGACCCCTAGCGGGGGTCTCGCGCCGCCGCCGCCCGGAGATGGTCGGGGAGCGGCCGACGGGTGCGGTACCCCGAGTCCAGCGGGTGGTAGAAGCCGACCTCGGTCTCGGACGGCTCCCAGCAGAGGAAGACGAGTTCGCCGCCCACCAGCCCGTAGAAGTCGACCAGTCCGCGGTCGAGGTCCTTCACTTCGATCCCCTCGCCCCGGAGCGCCGCGATCGCCTCCTCGAGCCGACGGGCCAGGTGGCGCTCCTCGAGGTCGAGCTGCGTCTTCCGCTCGTGGTCGACGTGATCGGCGGCGTCGACCTCGGGACCCCAGAACGCTGTCAGTCGGGCGGTCTCGGCGTGGACCTCGACCAGGCGGAGCGCCCATCGGCGCAAGCGCGGCAACAGTTCCCCGAGGCTCGGGATCCGGCGGTTCGCTTCCGCGACCGTCCAGAGGCGGGCCGGCTGGGGAAGATGGGTGTGGGGGTCCGGCGGCGCACGCGCCAAAGCACTTACGGTAGAACGACGCGGGTATTTACGGGGGAGAGGCGGGCCGGCTCCCCGCTTCCCCTGCGGCGGGACCGAGCGGGACCCTCTCGACCGCCCACCCTTTTGCACGATAGGCCGCCTCGACCGCCGTGCCGTGCTCGGCGTCCCGCACCTCGAGCTCGAGCTCGACCGTCACTTCGCCCGGCGACCGGTCCGGGGCCTCCCTCGCGTGGCGGATCTGGCGGACGTTGGCCGCCTCGGTGCGCGCGACGTCGAGGAACTGCTCGAGCTGGCCGGGGACGTCGCGCAGTCCCGCCTTCAGGCGAAGGAGCCGCCCTTCGGCGGCGAGGCCGATGAAGAGGATGCGGTCGAGCGTGAACGGGTCCAGATTGCCGCCACTGACCACCAGCACGACCGGCCCGGGTCCGACCAGTTCGGGGTGGGCCCGGAGCCCGGCGAGCGGCGTCGCGCCCGCGCCCTCGGCGAGGAGCTTCGCCCGGTCCAGGAGCGAGAAGGCGGCGTGCGCGATCGTCCGGTCGTCGACCGCGACCGCCTCCGCACCGACGGCGCGCAGGATCTGCAACGGGAGGTCGCCGATATGTCGGGTGGCCAGGCCATCGGCGAACGTCGACGGGCGCGGGCCGACCACGACCCGGCCCTCGCGGAGCGACGCCCGCAGGGTGTCGGCCCCGGTCGGCTGGACGCCGAGGATGCGGGCCGGGCTCCGGCGGCCCCGCAAGGCGCAGGCGATCCCCGCCAGCAATCCCCCCCCGCCGACCCCCGCGACGACGAGCGCCGCCTCCGGCAGCTCGTCGAGGATCTCGAGCCCGATCGTCCCCTGGCCGGCGATGACGTCGGGGTCGTCGAACGGATGGATGTAGGGGCGCCCCTGGTCGCGGGCGATCTGGACCGAGCGGTCGTGGGCCTCTTCGTAGTCGGCCCCGGAGAGGACGACCTCCGCACCCAGCGCTCGGGTCCGGCTCACCTTGAGCGGGGAGGCGGTCTCGGCCATCACGATCGTCGCCGGGATGCCCCGAGCACGGGCCGCCCACGCCACGCCCTGGGCGTGGTTGCCCGCAGAGGCCGCGACGACCCCCCGCGCCGCCTCGGCGTCCGGGAGGCTGAAGATCTTGTTGAGCGCGCCGCGGAGCTTGAACGAACCGGTCGTCTGGAGGCTCTCGAGCTTGAGGTAGACCGGTACGTCCGGCAGTCCCGGGAACGCCGGGGCGCGGAGCAGCGGCGTCGGGTGGACCCAGTGCGCGATGCGCCGGGCGGCTGCCTCTACCGCCGACAACGGCACGGGGAGCTCGGGTTCAGGCGCCATCCTGCGCGGGCGAGAGCCGGCCGCTCCCCATAATCGTTCGCGTCGGTCCGGCGGCCCCGTCTCCTCTACGCGCGCGTTCGGGGTGCCGCGTCCGGGTGCTCCCGCGTCCGGGGCGTTTCGGGCCGCTCCCTTCGGCGGACCGGCGAAAAACCGAGGAGCCGTTATATAGGGTACCTTTCTCCCCCGCTCCCACCGGAGGCAGGACCCCCCATCGACCCATGGCACGGCATCGTCCCCGGCGAGGTTCCCTCGCCTATTCTCCCCGTTCGCGATCGGTCCGTCCGCTCCCCCGGGTGCGCACGTGGGCGACGACGGGGAAGACTCCCGCCCTCGAGGGTTTCGCCGGCTTCAAAGTCGGGATGACCCACGCGTTCATGGTCGACTACCGCAAGCGGTCGACCACCGCCGGCCAGGAGGTCTCCGTCCCGGTAACGATCATCGAGGTCCCCCCGATCCGCGTCGTGGGAGCGCGGCTCTACTCCCGCAGCCCGTATGGACTGCGGATCGTCGGCGAGGTCTGGAACGGCTCGAACGTCGAGGAGCTCGACCGCCGGCTGCCGACGCATCCGGGAAGCTCGAAGGACGCGATCGATCGGTTCGGGTCCACCGCCGCGGAAGAGGTACGTCTCCTGGTCCACTCGCAGCCCCACCTCATCACGGGCGTCGGTTCGAAGACGCCGACGCTTTTCGAGGTCCGCGTAGCGGGTAGCTCCGTCGACGAGCGGCGCGCCTTCGCCGTCGCCTCCCTCGGGAAGGAGTTCTCGGCCGAGCAGCTCGCGAAGGAAGGGGAATTCCTGGACGTCCTGGGCGTCACGAAGGGATTCGGATTCCAGGGACACATCCAGCGGTGGGGCGTCAAGCTCCAGCCGCGCAAGAACTCGAAGCACCGGCGGATGATCGGGACCCTGGGCCCCCACAACCCGAGCTTCGTAACCTACCGGATCCCCCAGGCCGGCCAGCAGGGATACCACCGGCGCACGCAGTTCAACCTCCGCGTGCTCCGGGTCGTGAAGGACCCGCGCGCCGACCCGATCACTCCGGCGGGCGGCTTCCCGCACTACGGGGACGTCCGTGCCTCGTGCATCCTGCTCCATGGGTCGGTCCCCGGCCCGGCAAAGCGTCTGCTGCGTTTTCGCACCCCGATCCGCAGCCAGGTCGCCGCGGTCGAGGCGGTCGACATCCGCTACCTCAGCACCCGGTCGAAGCAGGGAGCCTAGCGATGACCGGAACGTCGGACGCCCCCGGAGGGGGCGCGGAGCAGCACACGCCGCACCACCGGGTCCATCTCGTCGGGGTCGACGGGAAGGCGGGGGCGACGACCGTCACCCTCCCGATCGAGTTTTCGGCGCCGCTCCGCCCGGACCTGGTCCGGCGGGCCGTCGTCGCCGCCCAGTCCCATCGCCGCCAGCCGTACGGGACGTCCCTCACCGCCGGTCGACGCCACTCGGTAGAGTGGTCGGGGAAGGGACACGGCGTCTCCCGTTCGCCACGCCTGATGGAATCGAACCGAGGTGCCCAGGCGCCCAACACCGTCGGCGGGGGTCAGGCGCACCCGCCCCGGGTCGACCGGATCTGGACCAAGAAGATCAATCGGCGCGAGGCGCGGCTCGCCTTCGCATCGGCGCTCGCCGCGACGCGCGACCCGAAACTTGCCGGTGCCCGGGGCCACGCTGTGCCCGAGCACCTCCACCTTCCCGTCGTCCTCGAGGACCCGGTCGAGGAGATCCGCACGGCGCAAGAGGCGCGGGCCCTGCTCGAGAGCCTCCACCTCTGGGCCGAGATCGAGCGGGCCGAGGAGCGGGTCACGCTCCGGGCCGGACGGGCCCGACGGCGCGGCCGGGGACGTCGCGTGCCGCGGAGCCTTCTGATCGTCACCAGCCGAGGGGACCGGGCGCGCGGCTTCCGCAACTTCGCCGGCGTGGACGTCGTCCCCGCGGAGCGCCTCTCCACCGAGGACCTCGCTCCGGGCGGGGACGGAGGTCGCCTCACGCTCTTCTCGCAGGCTGGGCTCCAGCGTCTCGGGGCCCGCCTCGGGGGAGGGACGAACGCATGACCGGGCTGCGGCACCGCATCATCCTGCACGCCTACGTGACGGAGAAGGCGATGGACGAGATGGAGCGGATGAACAAGCTCGAGTTCGTGGTCGACCACCGGGCGACCCGGGCGGAGATCAAGCGGGCCGTAGAGGAGACGTACCAGTGCCGGGTCTTGAAGGTCAACACCAAGATCGTCCGCACGGGGAAGATCGCGACCGTCCGCTTCCACAAGGAGTTCTCGGCGGAGGACATCGGCAGCCGGGCCGGGGTGTTCTGATGGGAAAGCGCATCATCTCCCGCCGCCGCGGCTCCGGGACCCCTCGCTACCGCTCGCCGAGCCACCGACACCACGGTCCGATCTACCACCCGCCGGCCACGCTGGTCGGGGACGGAACCGTCGTCGCGATCGCCCAGGCGCCGGGCCGGACCGCCCCCGTCGCCGAGGTCGCCGCACCGGACGGCTCGACCGTGCGGATCCTGGCGGCCGCCGGGTTGGCCACCGGGGATTCCGTCGCCTTCCACGAGGGGAAGGTCGACCGGGGCGCGATCCTCCCCCTTTCGAAGATCCCCGACGGGACGCTCGTCTCCAACATCGAGGTGAAACCGTTCGACGGGGGACGCCTGGTCCGGTCGGCCGGCGCGAGCGCGCTGGTCACCGCCCACGCCGCCGGCGAAGTTACGATCCAGCTCCCGAGCGGGCAGTTTAAGCGCCTGCTGGAGACGTGCCGGGCCGAGGTCGGGGCCGTCGGGGGCAGCGGACGCACCGAGCGGCCGATCATCAAGGCCGGCAAGAAGGTCTGGGGGGCCCGTTCCCTGGCGCGGGCCCCGTTCAAGGTCCGGGGGGTCGCGATGAACCCGGTGAACCATCCGTTCGGCGGCGGTGCCCACCAGCACGTCGGGCGCCCCAGCACGGTCTCGAGCGGCACGTGGCCGGGCGCCAAGGTCGGCCGGTTCTCGCGGTCCGCCCGCAAGAAGCGGCTCCGCCGGTCCGAGCGGTCGGGAGGGGTGGCCTAATGCCGAAGGGACGCCGCACGAAGAAGGTCGAGGCCCGCCGCAAGCGCGAGTTCACCTACCGCGGGCTCACGCTGCCCGAGCTGCAGAAGCTGTCGCTCGAGGAATTCGGAAAGATCGCGAGCGCCCGCGCGCGCCGTTCGATCCGCCGAGGCTTCAACACCGAGGTGACCCAGTTCTTGGACCGGATGCGGGCGACCCCCGCCGGGAAGGTCCTCCGGACCCACGTACGCGATGCGCTGATCCTCCCGGAGCATGTCGGACGCCGGGTCGCGGTGCACACGGGGAAGGAGTTCAAGGAGGTCGAGGTCCGCCCGGAGATGATCGGGCACTACCTCGGCGAGTTCGCCTTGACCCGCCGCTTCGAGAAGCACTCCGGGCCGGGCGTCGGCGCCACGCGGTCGTCGAAGTTCATGCCGCTCAAGTGAGGACGATCGCATGCGAGGCTACACGTACCAGGTGGAATCGGGGGTCGCCGTTGCCCGCTCCCGGGGGATGGAGATTCCGATGTCGCCGAAGAAGACGTACGAGGTCCTCAACGCGATCCGGGGCCTCCCCGTCGACCGGGCCGAAACGTTCCTCGAGGAGGTCGTCGCGCTCCAACGCGCCGTGCCGTTCCGTCGCTACAACCAGGAGACGGCGCACAAGAAAGGGATCGGGCCGGGCCGTTACCCGCGCAAGGTCGCCCGGAACGTCCTTCAGCTCCTCCGCAACGCCCGCGAGAACGCGGAGTACGAGGGGCTCGACACCGACCGGCTGTTCGTCAAGGTCGCGGCGAGCGCCCGCGGCCGCATCCGCAAAGCGACGATGCCGCGCGCCCACGGCCGCGGGACCGCCTGGAACGAACAGACCACGAACGTAGAACTCGTCCTTGCCGAGCGCACGGGAGCCCCATGAGCGCGGAGCGGAAGGTCATCGAGGAGGCGACGCGCCGGGTCCTCCTCAAGGACTTCCTGGTCCAGGAGAGCGCGCGCGCGGGATTCGGCGGCCTCGAGATCACCCGCACCCCGATGGGGACCCGGGTGACGCTCGTCTGCGAGCGACCGGGGATCCTGATCGGGCACCGCGGCGAACTGATCAAGCGCCTCACGGAGGAGATCCACGCCCGCTTTCAGCTCGACAATCCCCAGATCGAGGTCCAGGAGGAACGGGCGCCGAACCTGAACGCCCAGTTGATGAGCGAGAAGCTCGCCTCGACCCTCGAGCGCGGTTGGCACTTCCGCCGCGCGGGCCACTCGACCGTCCGGCGGATCATGGAGTCCGGCGCCCGCGGCTGTCAGGTGATTCTCTCGGGAAAGCTGACCGGCGAACGGCACCGCACGGAGCGGTTCAAGGCCGGGACGATCAAGTACTGCGGGGAAGCGGTCCGCCTCTGGGTCGAGAAGGGGTTCTACCAGGCGCGCCTGAAGCCGGGCGTCATCGGGGTCTCGGTCTGGATCATGCGGGCCGACTCGAAGCTCCCGGACGAGATCGTCGTGAAGGGGGCCGCGGCCCGGCCCAAGACCCCGGTGCCCGAACTTCCGCCGGTCCCCGAGGACGTGGCCGTGGCCGTTCCCGCTGCGGACCCGTCCGTCGCGCTCCCTCCGGAGGCGCCGTGACGCTGCTCCGCATGAAGGATCTGCGGTCGCTCTCCGACGAGGACCTCCGGCGTCGCATCGCCGACGCCGAGAACGATCTGCTGCGCGAGCGGGGGATCGCCGCCATGGGCGGGGCGCCGCCGAGCCCCGGGCGCATGCGGGCGCTCCGCACGAACGTCGCGCGGTCCCTGACCGTGCTGCGCGAGCGCGAGCTCGCCTCCGAACGCGCCGCGACGCCGGCGCACGCCTGAACCGGGGGAAGGGAAGAACCGTGGCGCGCAGGTCGAACGGGGATCCGCTTCCGGCCCTGGACCGGGTGGCCTACGCCGGGGAGATCCTCGGCGCTCCCGTCTCCATCCCGGCCGGTCCCGGACTCGCGGGCCCGGTGGTCGGCACGATCGTCGACGAGACGCTCTCGCTCCTGCGCGTGCGCGTCCCCGGGCGCGCGACCGCGGTCGCGGTGCCCAAGCACCGGCTCGCCGGCACGATCGTCCTCGCGGGCCGAGAGTTACCCTTAAGTGGCGAGCCCCTTCGCGTGCGCCCGGAAGACCGCACGAAGCGACTCCTCGCCGGCGGTCCTCGGAGGTATCGATGAGTCCGGCCCGTACGACGTCCGCCCGCCGTGCGCGGGACATCGGTCTCGACGTCCGCGCCCCGAAGAGCCGGTGCGACGATGCCCACTGTCCGTTCCACGGCCGGCTGCCGGTTCGCGGGCAGGTCCTGGAGGGCACGGTCGTCTCCACCGCGATGCAGCGGACCGCGGTCGTCGAGCGCACGCTCCTCCACTTCGTTGCCAAGTACGAGCGGTACGTGAAGCGCCGCCGACGCTACCTCGCGCACGCCCCCCCGTGCCTCAATGTTCCGGTCGGGCACCGCGTCCGAATCGCCGAGACCCGCCCGCTCTCGAAACTCGTCTCGTTCTGCATCGTCGAAGACCTCGGCGAGGCGGCGCGCCACGTGGGCGGCGAGGACCCCGCCCCGGCGACGCCGAACGCCGCGCCGGGGCCGGCCTCCGGAGGGACGAAGCC
>JAJZDF010000024.1 GCA_021828715.1 Thermoplasmata archaeon | reverse complement strand
GGCTCGTGCTGGCGGGGCTGCTGCTGCTCGGGGGCGCGGCGCTCCTCCCCCTGTCGGCCGGGGCCGCCGCTCCCCTCCCGACACCGAACCGGCCGTCGACCCCCGTCGGGGCGGTCGCGCTCGCCGCCCCGTCCGGTTCGGTCGTCGTCGCACCGCCCGTGCCGGCCGGCCCCGGGGCCCATCGGGTCGGCCCGGTCTCCCCCGAACTCCCGATGAACGTCCTGGTGGCCCTGGCGGGCCAGAACGCGACGGCCGAGGCGGCCCGGATCGCCGCCGAGTACACGCCCGGTTCGCCCCTCTACCACGACTACCTTCCCGCGGCGCAGTTCGCCGGACGCTTTGGCGCACCCCCCGGCGCCCTGGCGAGCGCCGTCCGCTACTTCGACGGATTCGGTCTGGACGCCACCGCGCTCGGCGGCGGCACCCTGGTCGAGGTGCAAGGCTCGGCCGGGGAGGTCGCCCGGGCCTTCGGCACCTCGTTCGACCTCTACGCCGCGCCCGGGGGCCGCTCGTTCGTGGGCCACCCCACCGCCGCGGTGCTCCCGGCAGGTATCCCATGGACGGGGGCGGTCGGTCTCGGCAACGCTTCGGTCGCCGAACCGCTCGCGGCGGCGCGGCCGCCGCCGGTTCCGCTCGGCGGACCGCTCGCCTCCTGCGCGGGCAGCTACGGCCTCTCCCCGTGCCAGATCGCGGGCGCCTACAACGCGAGCGGTCTGGTCGCGAACGGCACCAACGGGACGGGGGAGCGGATCGGCATCGTCGATGTCTACGATGGGGCGGAGCCGCAGACCCGGCTCGCCGCCGACCTGGCGGCGTTCGACTCCACGTTCCAGCTGCCCAACGCCTCGGTCTCCTACAACTACCCGGTCCGGACCAACCAGTCCCTGAACGGGACCTCCACCGGCTGGGGGGTGGAAGAGGCGCTCGACCTCGAATGGGCCCACGCGATGGCCCCGGGGGCGTCGATCGCGATGACGTTCGGTACGGATTCGAACGCGGGGCTGTACGAGGCGGTCGATTGGCTCGTCGCGGGGGCGCGGGCGAACGTCGTCTCGCTGAGCTGGGGCGAGAACGATGTCGGGCTCTACAATGCCTATGCGGGCGGATGCTCCGTGGCCTGCAACGCGTCGACCGACGGCTCCTACGAGGTGCTCGGGCCGGTGCTCGCGGCGGCCGCCCTCGAGGGGATCACCGTACTCGCCGCCAGCGGCGACTGCGGGTCGGCCGACGGCACCAGCGGCGTCTCGACGAACTATCCGGCGTCCGACCCGTATGTGACGGGGGTGGGCGGGACGTCGCTCACGGTCTCCGGTGCCGGCGTCTACGGGGGGGAGGTCGGATGGAGCGGGAACTCCACGGGGGCCTCGTCGCCCGGGTGCCAGAACCAGGGGGGATCGGGCGGAGGCTACGCGCCGTTCCCGAGGCCGTGGTGGCAGAGCGGGAGCGGGCTGCCCGGAACGCCGGCGACCCGCGGCGTCCCGGACGTAGCGGCCGATGCCTCGACCGGCGCGGAGGTCTACTACCGCGGCAGCCCGACGGCGGTCGGTGGGACGAGCCTCGCCACCCCGATCTGGGCGGGGTTCGTCGCGGTGGCAGATCAGTACGCCGGCGCTTCGTGGGGGTTCCTCGACCCAGCACTCTACGGGATCCTGCGCGGATCGAACTATACGGTCGACTTCCACGACATCCGCTCGGGCTCCAACGGCTACTCGGCCGGCACCGGCTGGGACCCGGTCACCGGCATCGGCACGCCCCGGCTGGACCGGCTCGTTCGGGACCTCGTCCGGACCGCGCGGCAACCGTCCTCGCTCGGGGTCGCGCTCACGGCGACCCCGCTTACGGGCCCGGCCCCCCATACCGCGACGTTCGCGCTGTACCCGTTCGGCGGCTCCGGCGCCTTTCCCCTCGAAGGGATCTACTTCGGGGACGGGAACGCGACGCTCGCCGCGAACGGCTCGGCGGCCCACCGATACGCCGCCGACGGGGTCTACCCTGCGGTCGGATGGGTCGTCGACTCGAGCGGGAACACCAGCGTGTCCGACCCGGTGGCCGTGGTCGTCGGGGGGTCGGACCTCTCGGTCTCGTTGCGCGCCTCAATAACGGATCCGGCCGCGGGGGCGAGCGTCTCCTTCTCCGCGGCCGTCGTGGGCGGGGTGGCCCCGTACGACTATCTGTTCGCCTTCGGCGACGGGACGTATGCGAACGTCTCGGGGAGCGCCGCCGCGGCCCACGCCTACGCCACCGCGGGCGGATACTGCGCGGACGTCGTCGTCACCGATTCCGCGCGCCCGGAGGACGGCGGGACGAGCACCGAGGTCGCGATCGGGGTCGGCGGCGCCGCGGCGCCGGCGTGCCCGAACCAGACGGCGCCGCTCTCCGTCCGGGTCGGCCCGACCCCCGCGGTGCGGGATGCGCCGGCCGACTTCCCCTCCCCGTTCGGCGTCGTCGGCGGTTCCGGAGGGATCACCGGGGAGCGGTTCGGCTCGACCGACCCGTACGTCGGGGCCTGCCAGTGCCTCATCTTCCGCTCCCCCGGCACCTACTCCCTCTCCCTCACGGTCACGGACGGTCTCGGGGAGGTGGCGTCGAACTCGACGAACGTCACGGTCGCCCCGGCGCTGACCGCCCGGTTCGCCGTCTCGACGGCCGCCGGCCCCGCTCCCCTCGCGGTCGCGTTCTCCGCGGTCGCCTCGGGCGGGTACGACGCGTCGGCCGCCGCCACTACCTGGTCGTTCGGGGACGGGGGCAGCGCCACGGGCGCCCAGGTCTTCCACACGTTCGATCTCCCCGGGCAGTACGTGGCGGTCGCCGACCTCGAGGATCGGGGCTACGGCAACGCCAGCGAGGCGTTCGTGATCGACGTCCTTCCCGCCGGCTCGACCGGGCCGTCGGTCACGGCGACGATCGTCCCGGCCGTCAACGTGACCGCCGGAGCCACGGTCCACTTCGCCGCCGCCTCTTCGGACCCGACCGCGACCTTCCAATGGGACCTCGGGAACGGCGCCGGCGCCTTCGGCTCCTCGGTCAACGCCACGCTCGCCCCTCCTCCGCTCACGACGGAGCGCGCGCGGTCGATCCGCCTCGTGGTCGACTTCGGATCGAACGGGAGCGCCGCTCCGCCGCCGTGGACGGTCGGGTACAACGCTTCCGAGTTCTTCGCGGTCGAGCAGAACGGCTTCCTCCCGCAGACGACCGGCCTCTGGCTCGCCGCCGACGCCGGGCCGCCTACTGGCACGGCCCCGCTCGCGGTGAGCGGTTCCGCCGTCGCGAGCGGACCGGGCGCCCCGTCCGTCGGCTGGCGTGCGGCGAACGGGACCGAAACGGCGGGCGGCCGTTTCTCGACGACCCTGGTCCGCCCCGGAAATTTCACCCTCTGGGCCGTCGCCGGCGATGCGTGGAACGACTCGGCGGCCATCCCGTTCGCCGAGGCGGTCGCCGCCCCGCCGACGCCCCTGGCCGTCCGGGCGTCCGTCTCGCCGCTCTTTGGGCCGCTTCCGCTCGGGGTGGCCGGACGAGCGAACGCGACCGGAGGGGCCGCCCCCTACGCCTACCGCTGGACGTTCGGGGACGGGGGATCGGCATACGGCACCCCCGTCCTCCACACGTACGCGGCCGTGGGAACGTACTCGGTCCGCCTCACCGTTACCGATGCGGGGGGCGCGAACGTCACCGCCACCTGGGCGGTCCTGGTCGCGCCGGAGCCGTCCCCGCACGGGACGTCCTCCCCCGGCCCCCCGGCCGATGTGACGGGGTACCTCGCCGCCGCGGTCGCGGCCGCCGCCGTCGGGGCGATCGCGGCGGTGGGAGCGATGCGGCGGCGCCGACCGCCGGCTACCCCTTGACGACCCCGAGCGGAACGAGACGGGCGACCCGCCGCGTCAGCCCCGCCCCCTCGGCGACCCGTACGACCTCTTCGACGTCCTTGTAGGCGCCGGGCGCCTCTTCGGTGACCCCTTCCCGGGACGCCGATCGGACGACGATGCCGCGGGCCCGGAGGTCGCGCGTGACCTCCTCGTAGCGGAATGCCCGCACCGCCGCGTGACGGCTCAGCCGCCGGCCGGCGCCGTGGCAGGAGGAGCCGAACGACTTTTCCATCGAGGTCGGCAGGCCGACCAGGACATAGCTCGCCGTCCCCATGTCTCCGGGGATGAGGACCGGTTGTCCGAACCGGCGGTACGCCGCCGGGACCTCGTCGCGCCCGGCGGGGAAGGCGCGGGTCGCTCCCTTGCGATGGACGAGGAGACGCCGCGATCCCCCGGCGACCGAGTGGCTCTCGGTCTTCGCCATGTTGTGGGCGATGTCGTAGACCACCGACAGATCGAGCGCCTCGTCGGGGCGGCCGAAGACGGCGGAGAACGCCCGGCGGATCCCGTGGGTGATCGCCTGGCGGTTCGCCCAGGCGAAGTTCGCCGCCGCCGCCATCGCCCCCAAGTAACGGATGCCGTCATCCGAGCCGATCGGGGCGCACGACAGCTGCCGGTCGACGAGCGTCGTTCCCTCCTCGGCGAGACGGCGGTCCATGCGGGCGATGAAGTCGGTCGCGACCTGGTGGCCGAGCCCGCGCGACCCCGTATGAAGCATGACGACGACCCGGCCGGGCTCCAGTCCCATCGCCGCCGCCGCCTCGGGCTCGAGCAGGCGGTCGACCGCCTGCACCTCGAGGAAGTGGTTCCCCGAGCCGAGGGTGCCGAGCTGCTTCAGCCCCCGCTTGCGCGCCGCCTCGGAGACCTCCGCCGGCGCGGCGCCGGAGAGGGCCCCCTCCTCCTCCTGGAACGGAAGGTCCTCCGCGCGGCCGAGCCCCCGCTCGACCGCCCATCGGGCGCCGCCGAGCAGGACCTCGTCGATCTGGCCCGGCGCGAGCGGGTAGCCGCCCCGCGATCCGACTCCGGAGGGGATCTCCCGATAGAGCCGCTCGGTGAGTTCCCCGAGCCGGGGCCGTACCTCGTCGGCCGTGAGGGAAGTGCGCAGGAGGCGTACCCCGCAGTTGATGTCGTATCCGATGCCGCCGGGAGAGACGACCCCCTCGTCCAGGTCGAAGGCGGCGACCCCACCGACCGGAAAGCCGTACCCGAAGTGGATGTCGGGCATCGCGAGCGCCCGCTCCTGGATGCCGGGGAGGGTCGCGACGTTCGCGAGCTGGGCGAGAGACGGGTCCCCCTCCACCGCGGAGAGGAGCGCGTCGTCCGAGTAGAGCACCCCCGGCACCCGCATCCCCGGCCGCTCGGTCCGCTCGATCCGATACGTGAACTCGTCCACCCGGACGAGGGCCGGCACCTGCTCCATGGGGCGCGCCGAACGTCCTCCCGTATTAGAGGCGTCGGTGGGCCCGCGCGCGATGCGGGGAGGGCGCCGTCCCCAGGACCCTTCCCGGCCCCGGCCCGTGCTCGCGGGTGCGTCGGCGCCGTTTTGTACCCGTGCGTCCGCTCCGTCCCCGTGACCTCGTCGGCCCCGCCCCCTTCCGTCCCCCCGTCCCGGCAGACGGAGCCCGACGGCGCCTCGTCGTGGCTCGGACGGATTCCCCTGTTCGCCATGGCGGTGGGGCTCGCGGGCGCGATGCTCGTTCTCGTGGTGCTCTGGGCGGGCCCGTACCTGCGCTCGTGGGGCGACGCGCGGTTCGCCCTGGTCGCGTTGCCGGTCCTGCTCGCCGCCGTCTACCTCAACGAGTACCGCAAGCTCCCCTACGAACCGTGGCACTGGCCGGCCTCCCCCGTGGCGACCGGACCCGCGCCGGCCTCCGCCCCCCCGCCCGCGATGGTCGCGACCGAGCCGGGCGCCGTACCGGCGCCCCCCGCGGAGGAACCGTTCGACGATCCCGTGGAGGAGGCGGACCGCCTCGAAGGCGGGCCGGCGGACGGACCGTCGGACGGGCCCCCGTAGCCGGGGGGCTCATGCGGGGGCGACGAAAAGCATCGGTTCCCGGGCCCGCGCGCTCGCTCCCGTCGCGACCTTGAGGCCCCGCACGAACCCGGCGACAGGGCTCGTGATCTCGTTGCGCATCTTCATCGCTTCGAGGACCAGCAACACCGCCCCGACCTCGACCCGGTCCCCTTCGGCCACGCGCAGCTCGATCACCCTTCCCGGCATGGGCGGCACGATCGGCACGCCGCCGCCCGGGGGCGGCGCCGGCGCTTCCGATGGACCGGCCGGAGGGCGGGCGACGGGCCGTTCCCGGGCGGCGGGGACCTCCCCGATCGAGGGGCCCGCGATCCGTTCGACGGCGGCGGGGGCCCGCTCCCCGTTCACGTCGACCGCCGCCGGCGGATCGGGGAAGTGCTCGGGCCAGCCGTCGATCACCACCCGCTCGCCGGCGATCTCGAGCTCGGCCTTGAGCGGCCCGCGCTTCACGACCGTGACGGGATAGATTTTCCCGCCGATCGAGACGGTGGCGAGGTCGGGCCCGACCTCGACCTCGGTCGTCCTACCGTCCCGTACGACGCGCAGGCGCATCGAGGTACCTCCGCTGGTTCTGGAGCCTCGCCCGTCCTTCGTGGGCCCACGGGGTGACGCCGCCGGCTCCGGCGGCGGACGGTGGCGCCGCCGGCCGGACCGCGGGCGGTGTCCGGAGCGCCCCGACGACCCCGAGCGCGGCCGCCGTGAGGACATCCGCCGTCAGCCCCTGGTCGCGCCCGGCGCGGTAGGAGCGGTAGACGGCCGGGAACAACGCGTAGCTCAGCGCCTCGGCGTCGTCGGCCGCGGGGACGAGGGCCCGGACCTCCGCAACGGCGCGGGCGAGCTCGGGGGGCAGGAGGTCGGCCGGACGCCCGTGGATCGCCGGCGCCCCCGACGTCACGGTCCGGACGAGGTCGGGGTCCATCGGGGCGGGCGGCGTCCCGTACAGCCCCCGCACGTAGTCCCGGACCTCCTGGGTGATCGTCCGATACCGGCCCCCGGTGAGCACGTTGAAGACCGCCTGGATCCCGACGATCTGGCTCGTCGGGGTGACGAGCGGCGGATAGCCGAGGTCGGCCCGGACCCGCGGGACCTCGGCGAGGACGTCCGTCAGGCGGTCGGTCGCCTCCTGGTCGGCGAGCTGGGAGAGGAGGTTCGACAGCATCCCGCCCGGGATCTGGTGCGTGAGGATGCCGGGGTCGGTCTGCAGCGAGCGCAGGTTGAGGAGCGGGCGGTACCGGTCGAGGACCGTGCCGAAGTAGGCCGCCAGGTCGGCGAGCAGCGCGAGGTCGAGGTGGGGGTCCTGGGAGCTTCCCCGCATCGCCGCGACGAGCGTTTCCGTCGGCGGCTGCGAGGCGCCGCCGGCGAACGGGCTCAGCGCCCCGTCGACCGCCGTCGCGCCGGCCTCGGCGACGGCGAGGCAGGTGAGCGTCGAGAGCCCGCTCGCGGAGTGGGTGTGGACGACGACCGGCAGGCCGACCTCGCGGACGAGCGCCCGGACGAGGGCGGCGCCTTCCCCGGGCGGCATGAACCCGGCCATGTCCTTCACGCACAGTTCGTCCGCGCCGAGCTCGGCGAGCCGGTGGCCGAGGGCGACGAACGACGCGAGGCTGTGGACCGGGGATTGGGTGTAGCAGACGGTCGCCTGGGCGCGACCGCCGGCCTTCTTCACCGCCGCCAGCGCGACCCGCATGTTCTCGGGGTCGTTCAGCGCGTCGAAGACGCGGAAGATGTCGATCCCCTGCCGGGACGCCTCCCCCACGAACCGTTCGACCAGGTCG
>JAJZDF010000023.1 GCA_021828715.1 Thermoplasmata archaeon | reverse complement strand
GTCCCCCGGGAGAGCGGGATCGTCCAGCGCGGGGCAACGACCGCCACCTCCCGGCCCGGCGGAAGGGCCCGGACCGCCCGGAGGAGCGGGTCGGGGAAGGCGCCGTCCTCCAGCGCGGCGAACCGCTCCGCGGCCTCCCCCGGGGTGGCGCCGAGCGGGAACGGCCGAAGATCGCCCGGGGGTTCGAGGTCGACCAGCACGATCCGCGGCCCGGCGGCGAGGACGACCGCCGGGCGCACGCCTAGAACTCCGCGAGCGACTTCTGCAGGCGCCGTCGCTCTTCGGGGACTTCGACCGGGTACCGGCCGGTAAGGCATCCGAGGCACAGATGGTCCCGCGGCTTCCCGATCGCCTCCACGAGCCCCGGGACGGTGAGGTAGTGGACGGAGTCCGCGCCGATCTCGGTCGCGACTTGGGCCTCCGTGCGTTCGAAGGCGATCAGGTCCTTGCGCTCCTTCATGTCGATCCCGAAGTAGCACGGGGCGATGATCGGCGGGCAGCCGACCCGCACGTCGACCCGGGCCGCCCCGGCCCGGCGGACCATCTGCACGATCTCCCGGAGGGTCGTCCCGCGCACGATCGAGTCGTCGACGAGCACGATCCGCTTCCCGCGGAGGAGACCGGGGACCGGGTGGAGCTTCACGCGGACCTCGAGCTCGCGGCGCTTCTGGTCGGGGATGATGAACGTCCGTTCGACGAACCGGTTCTTGATCAGCGCCTCGGCGTACGGGATCCCCGAGCCTTCCGCGAAGCCGAGCGCCTGGGGGCGCGCCGAATCCGGGACGGGGACGACCAGGTCGGCCGAGGCGGGGCTCTCCTGGGCGAGGCGCCGGCCGATGCGGTGCCGGACATCGTAGACGCTCTGGCCCTCGACGACCGAGTCGGGACGGGAAAAGTAGACCCACTCGAACATGCAATGGGCCCGAGCGCCCGGGCCGGGGATCTTGGAGGTGCGCAGGAGCTGCCCGCGCTCGAGGACGAGCACTTCGCCCGGTTCCACGTCGCGGATCGCCGTTCCCCCCATCAGTTCGAGGGCGACCGATTCGCTGGCGACGGCGACTCCCCCGTCGATCGTCCCGTAGACCAGCGGGCGCATGCCGAGGGGGTCCCGGAAGGCGAGGACGCGCGACCCGACGAGCAGCACGACCGAGTAGCCGCCGACGAGCTCCGTCGACGCGCGCCGGATCGCCGCCTCGAGGTCGCGGGTGCGACCGAACTCGAGCGCGATCATCTGGGCCATCGTCTCGGTGTCGGCGTTGCCGAGGAGATCGACCCCCTGGGCCTGCAGGCGGTGGCGGACCCGCTCGAAGTTGACGAGGTCCCCGTTCGCGGCGAGCGCCGCCTCCTCGTGGCGGAGCTTGAAGACGATCGGCTGCGCGTTCTCGAGGTCGGTCGTACCGGTCGTCGGGTACCGGTTGTGGCCGATCCCGGCCGAGCCGCGGAGGGCGTCGAGGCTCTCCTGGGAGAAGACCTCGTGGACGAGCCCCTGCCCCTTGCGATGGTGGAGCGTCCCGTGGCTCGACGTCGCCATCCCGCTCGCCTCCTGGCCGCGGTGCTGGAGGGCCCGCAGGCCCCGGAAAAGGTACGGCGCGGCCCCCTTCCCCTGGAGGGACGCGCCCACGATACCGCAGTACTCCCGTGCCGGCACAGGTCGACCGATCGGCCCTAACGGCCCTCGGTCGACACCACCCGGTCGCGGGACTTAAGCGGAGCGGAGCGCTTCACCCGAAGAGGGCGGAGAGTCCCTCGGCCGCCTCTTCCTCCGAGACGCCCTTCTCTTCCTTCTTTTCCTCTTCCTTCTTCTCGCCCTTGCCGTCCTTCTTCTCGCCGGCGGCGGGGGCGGCGGGGGCGGGCGCACTGAACGTCTCGGCCTTCGCGAGGACCTCGGCCAGGTTGAGGCCCTCGAGCGAAGCCATGAGCGCCTTCACGCGGGCCGAGTCCGGCGCCACGCCGGCGGCGGTCAACACCCCCGTGAGGGACTTCTCTTCGATCGGCTTTCCGGCGGCGTTGAGCAGCAGGGCTCCGTAGACGTACTCCATCGTTTTCACTCCGTGAAATTTGGGGGGTCCCTTCTAGGTACCAGTGATGCGGCCGACCGCAGCCGCCGCCCGCATCGCCTGCGCGAAGAGCGGGGCGACGGTCTCGGGGGTCGGGTAGCCGGCGGCGATGGCGAGCGCGAGCGCGCGCCGGTGCGCCTTCGCGACCAGCAGCGGCGCGGTCGTCGGCGTCGCGTAGCCGACCTCGAGCGCGAGCCCGAGGGCCCGCCGCGCCGCCCGGCCGAACTCCGCCCGCTGCGCGGCGAGATCGACCGCGAGGACGCTCGCGGGGTAGAACGTCTCGCCGTCCACGACGCCGCGGAGGGTGAGGCCGACCTCGAGCGGGAAGATCTCGAGGCGCGTCAGCATCTGGGCGACGTCGCGGGAGATCGGGAGGCCCGCCCGGACGATCAGCGTGTCCTTCTTGAGTACGACCTTCCCCTTCTCGATCGCCGCGGGGAAGCCGGCGTGCTGGAGCTCGCCGACGATCGGGCCGGGTTTGAAGCTCGTGGTCTGCGCCGGGACGACGATATCGGCCGGCGCCAGTTCCCCGCCGCGGGCGGGGGTGGGGGAGCGGGTCCCGAGGAACGCCTGGAAGAGGGCGAACGGGTTCCCCTCGGTGACGAGGATCGCCGTCTGATCCTGGACCTGGTCCAGCAGCGGGGCGAGCGCCGGGCGCTCCCGGGCCGCGCGCTCGAGCGCGTGACGGATCGCCGAGTTGGGGGCCACCGCGATCGGCCGCTCGCGCGCCCGGAGCTCGCGGCGCATCTTCTGGAGCGCCGACGCGGGGATCCCGCGGACGCCGACCAGGCCCGTGACCGGGCGGGAAAGGATCGTACGGGCGATCGCCTCGACGCGCTCGAGGCGGGCGGGCGGGACCGAGTTGCGACCGACCATGGAGTGCCTCCTACCAGATCCGCACGGCCGGGCCCATGGACGTCTTCACGTACACCGAGTCGATGTTCGAGCGCCCGCGCTCGAGCTTCCCGACGATGCGCGTCAGGACGGCGTCGACGTTCGCCGCCAGCTGCGCGGGCGGCATCGAACGGAGCCCGATCGGGGCGTGGAAGGTCCGGTTCCCCTTCGAGCGGACCCGGACGGATCGCTTCATCGCCTGGATCAGGTTCGAGGGGTCGCTCCCCGGCGGGACCGGGCGCGGCATCTTGCCGCGCGGCCCGAGGACCACGCCGAGCCGCTTGCCGATCGCCGGCATCATCGGGGCCTCGGCGAGGAAGAAATCGACCTCGTCGACCAGACGCTTCGCCGCCGGGGCGTCCCCCGCCAGCTCGTCGAGGTCGGCGGGAGTGAGGAACCGGTCGGCGGCCCCCCGGACCTTCGCCCCGAGCTCGGGGGAGCCGAAGACCGCGACCTTCACCGGTTTGCCGCGCCCGTTCGGCAGCGGAACGTCGTCCTCGAGCCGGTTCTTCGGAATCGTGAGGTCGAGGTCCTTCAGGTTGACGGCGAGTTCGACCGTCTCGGGGAACTTCCGTTCCGGAGCCTTCTGCAGCGCTTCGGTAACGGCGTCGAGGGAGGTACGATCGGCCATGAGGATGCGCCCCTCGATGAGGGTGGGGCCGCCGAAAAAGCCGACTTACTTAAGGCTTGGCGCCGCCCGGAGGGCGCCGGCCACCCGGTGCTGCCGCCGGGGCGGGCGTCCCCGGGGCAACGGAGACGAGACGCCCCCAAGCCTAAATACCGCATCGCTGTCGCGGCGCGCGATGCATTACCCCAAGGTCGTTTCGACGTACTGCCCGAAGTGCAGGGTCCACACGGCCCACGACGTCGAGAAGGACAAGAAGCGCCCGGCCTCCGAGCTCGCCTGGGGGCAGCGGCGGTTCCGGCGGGCGACCCGGGGCTACGGCGGCTTCCCGCGCCCCAAGCCCGAGGGCCGGGCGAAGGCGGTGCGCCGCGTCAATTTGCTCTACCGCTGCAAGAAGTGCAAGTACACCGTCCACCCCGCGAGCTGGCGCGCGAGCCAGCTCGAGCTCGTGGAGCACCACTAGAGGAGGAACCCCGTGCGCACCCCGTCCCCATTCTGGATCGTGAAGTGCCCCGACTGCTCGACCGAGCAGACCGTGTTCAGTCGACCGGCGACCACCGTCAACTGTTCCGTCTGCGGGGCGACCCTTGCGACGCCGACCGGCGGACAGGCGAAGCTCCGAGGCGAACTCGTCCGTCCCGTGACCCCGTAGGCGGCGGACGCGGCGAGCCATGCCACTACGCCCGGATTACCCCGAGGAAGGGGAGCTCGTCATCGGGACCGTCACCTCGATCCGCAACTTCGGGGCCTTCGTCACCCTCGACGAATACCACGGCCGGGAGGCGTTCATCCACCTCTCCGAGGTCGCGACGGGATGGGTCAAGTACATCCGCGACCACATCCGCGAGGGCCAGAAGATCGTCGCCCGGGTCCTGCGGATCGACCCGGCGAAGAAGCAGATTGACCTGTCGCTCAAGCGGATCAACGACCACCAGCGCCGGGAGAAGACCCAGGCGTGGAAGAACGAGATCCGGGCGCTCCGCCTGGTCGACCAGGTGGCCGCCGCGCTGAAGTTGACGGCGGAGGAGGTCGTCGACCGGCACGGCCCGGCCCTCGTGGAGCGGTACGGCTCGCTCTTCCAGGCGTTCGAGGTCGCCTCGGCGGACTCGAAGCGGTTCCAGAAGGAGAACGAGAAGGCGCCGTGGGTCGCCGCATTCCTCCAGGTCGCCGCCGACAACATCGTTCCGCCCCACGTCACGATCTTGGGGACGCTTTCCCTTACCGACCCGAACCCGGACGGGGTCGTCCACCTCCGGGACGCCCTCGAAGCCGCCGAGAAGGTCGACCCCGAGGCGGTCGAAGTGCAGTACGTCGGCGCCCCGCGCTACCGGATCCGCGTCTCGGCGAGCCAGTACAAGGCCGCCGAGGAGACGCTGAAGAAGGCGACCGAGGCGGCGCTCCGATCGATCAAAGCCGCCGGCGGCGAGGGGACGTTCGCCCGCGCATGAGCGACCCCCTCCTCCGCGTCTGCCGGGTCTGCGCCCGCTACAGCTTCCGTCCGGAGTGCCCGGACGGCCACGGTCCGACCCGGACACCGCACCCGGCCCGGTTCGACCCCGCCGACCGCTACGGCAAGTACCGCCGACAACTTCAGGAGGCCGCCCGCGGTCGGCTGTCGGCCCCGTGAGCGGCGCAGGAGCGGGGACCGTGCATCGGATCAAGGTCATCAACGACGTCAGCGACCTGGTCCCGATGCTTCGGGCGGTCGACTCCTCCCTCAAGCTCCGCCTCGTCACGCGGCTCGGGGAGGCGTGGCTCACCGAGCAGGACGTCCTCAAGGAGTTCGGGGCGGAAGGCGTCAAGACGCTGGGGTTCTTCGAGAAGCTCCGCCTCATCGACACGCGCTGGGTCGCGCGGGAGGGCCGCCACCAGCCGGACAAGAGCTACCACTTCTACTACTCGACGATCAACATCAACACGACCTCCCCCCTCGCCGAGATCTCCGAGGTCCTCGCGATCGCCACGATGTCGGCCCGCGACTACGCGAGGATCGAGGCGAAGATCCACGCGGCGGTCGGCGCCGAGGGACGGTTCTTCTCCGACATCGCCGAAGAGCTCGGCATGTCCCCCACTCGGCTCAAGGGGCTCGTCAAGCGGTCGGAGCGGCTGGAGTACCGTGGCCACCGGATCGAGCGCTTCCAGGCGGAGCCCGCGGAGTAGGCGCCCGGCGGTCACGGTCCTGCGGGTCGGCCACCGGGCCGGCCGCGACCCCCGGCTCTCCACCCACCTCGCCCTCGCCGCCCGGGCGTTCGGCGCCGAGCGGATGCTGCTCCATCCGCCGGACCCGGACCTCGCCCGGCGGGTCGCGGCGGTCGCCGAGGGGTGGGGCGGGACGTTCGAGGTCCTCCCCGCGCCCGAGTGGCGGAGGGTCGTGCGGGAGTTTGACGGACCGGTCGTCCATCTCACGATGTACGGACTTCCCCTCGCCCGCGTCCGGTCCCGCCTCGCGCGGGCCGAGCGGATCCTGCTCGTCGCGGGGGGAGCGAAGGTCCCTTCCGAGCTGTACCGCCTCGCCACGTTCAACGTGGCGGTCGGCCACCAGCCGCACAGCGAGGTCGCCGCGACCGCGGTCTTCCTCGCGGAGCTGCTCGGCCTGCCTCCGCCGGGCCGCTGGCCCGGCGCCCGGCGGGCGGTCGTCCCGACCGCACGCGGCAAGCGCGTCGTCGGCGGCCGGGAGCGTGCATGACGGACCGGATCGGCCCGGCCACGCTGCCGTTCTCCGCCTCGGCGCCGGGCAAGTGCATCGTCTTCGGCGAGCACGCGGTCGTCCACGGGTGCCCCGAACTCCTCTTCGCCCTCGACCTCACGACCCAGGTCCTCGCGCGGCCGGGAACGCGCTCCGCGTTGAACGGGGACGCCGGGGCCCCCGAACGGCACCCGTATTTCCGGGCGGCGCTCGCCCAACCGTGGGCGCCCCGCGCGCCGCTGGACGTGCGGGCGGTCTCGCGGATCCCGCGGGGGGCGGGACTCGGCTCGTCGGCGGCGCTCTGCGCCGCGCTCGCCGCCGGCTTCTCCGCCCTCGGCGGCGGGATCGATCGCCCCGGGCTCGCGCAGCGCGCGTTCGAGGTCGAGCGGGCGGCACAAGGGGTCGGGAGCCCCGGCGACACCAGTGCGGCGGTCGCGGGGGGCTTCCTCGCGGTGAACGCCCCGGACGGCGGACCGTTGCTGTGGACGGTGCGCGACGGTCCCCGTCGGTGGGAGGTGCGGCGGGCCGACGACCCGGGATGGGTCTGGGTCGTGGCGCACAGCGGGATCCCCCGGGCGACCGGCGACGCGGTGCGCGCGGTCTCCGCCCGGCTCGCCCGCCCCGATGGACCGGCGCTGCTCGAGCAGTTCGCGCGCGTCGCCCGGGAGGGGATCGCGGCGGTGGCGCGGGGCGACCGTGCCGCGGTGGGGGAGCGGATGGCCGAGAACCAGCGCCTCCTCCGGGACGTCGGGGTCTCCCACCCGCGCCTCGAGGCGTTGCTCGAGGCGGTCGCGCCGGCGGCGGACGGCGCGAAGCTCACGGGAGCGGGCGCGGGGGGATCGATCGTCGCGCTCCCCCGTCCCGGGGCCGAGCTCGACGCCGTGCGGCGGCTCGCCCGCGCCGGGGCGCTGCCGTTCGTCGTCCGTCCGGCCGGGGACGGCGCCCGGTTGGTCGAGGCGCCGGCGTAACCCCCGGCCGCTACTTCCGGGCGACGATCCGCACGACCGAGTTCGGGGCGAGCGGCTGGTCGGCGGCGATCGCCCGGTGGGTGCGGCCGTCGACCGCGCGCACGAAATGGTCGCCGAGATCGGTGTGCACCCGGTAGGCGACCTCCCGCGCCGGCGTATCCGCCGGGACGAGGAGCGCGTCCGGCAGCAGCCGGCCCTTCCCGTCCGTCCAGCGGGTCTCGTCCTCCACCGGATAGACGACGATGTAGCGCAGGCGGTCGAAGACGAGCCGTTCGAGTACGCCCTGGACCCCGGTGCCCCCCCACGCCGCGAGCGTCGATCGGAGCGCCTCGAGCGCCTTCGCCTGGGCCGGCGAAAGGCGCCCCGGATCGGGGACCTGGAACGTCGGATCCCCCGGGCGGTAGGTCACGAGGCCCGCCCGGGCCGCCCGTCGGAGCGTGAGTTCGGCGTCCGCGGCCGT
>JAJZDF010000022.1 GCA_021828715.1 Thermoplasmata archaeon | reverse complement strand
CGTCCGTGGGAGTCGCCGTCCGGTCCCGATCACCCGAGGGAGGAGCCGAACGCAGCGAGGGGGGGACCGAGCGGGGCGGGCAGCCAATGGCCGACGACTCGCTGCCCGGCCCGCACGGGGCGGCCCCCCGGAGGCAGGAGCGCGAACCCCTGAGCGCCCGCCATGCTCGAGATCGACGACGAACCGTGGTACGTCGAGTAGGCCCGGCCGCCGCGCAGGCAGAGCGGCACGACCGTGGTGAGCGTCGGGCTCGCCTCGAGCTCGCCGGCGCCGAGGCGGACCGCGACGTCGGTCCAGGGCGGACCGGGCCGGCGGGCGAGGCGCTGCAGCACCGGGCCGACCAGCCAGAAGCTGTTCGCGAGGCACGACGACGGGTGGCCGGGCAACCCGAGCAGCAGACCGCGGTCGGCGGCCGCGGCGAGCGTGGGCTTTCCCGGACGCACCGCGATCCCGTGGAAGAGCAGGCGGCCGAGCTGCGGGAGCACCCGGGGCAGCAGGTCGTGCTCCCCGACGGAGCTGCCGCCGGTCGCAAGGACGATATCCGAGCGCCGCAGCGCCTCCGCGAGCGTCCTCCGGAGCACCTCCGGTTCGTCCGGCACCGGCGGGTAGAGGCGGGGGATGCCGCCGTACGCCGCCACGACCGCGGAAAGCGTCGCGTTGTTGGACTCGTAGATGGCGCCCGGACGCGACGGGCCGCCCGGGGCGACAAGCTCGTTGCCGTTCGGCACGACCGCCACGACCGGGCGGGCAAAGCACGGCACGGTGCGACGGCCGGTGGCGGCGACCGCGCCGAGCGCCGCCGGGTCCAGGACGGCGCCGCGCGCGACGAGTCGGGCCCCGCGGGGAAAGTCGTCGCCCGGCGGCGCGACCCGGTCGCCGGGGCGCACCGGATGCGGGACGTCGATTTTGGTCCCGGCGCGACGGACCTCCTCGAAGATCACGACCCCCGACGCCCCGCGCGGCATGGCCCCGCCGGTCGCGATCGCCACCGCCTCGCCGGGCCCGACCGTGCGTGCGAACCGCTGCTCCGCGAAGACCTCCCCCACCACCCGCAGCCGGACCGGGGACCGGGCGCTCGCCCGGAGCGTGTCCCGGGGCCGGACCGCGTAGCCGTCCCACGTGGCCCGAGCGAACGACGGGACCGGGCGGGGAGCGCGGAGGGTACTGGCCGCCACGCGTCCGAACGCTGCTTCGACCGGGACCGCCTCCGTCCGAGAGATCGGTCGGACCGCGCCCAGGAGGCAGCGCCGGGCCCACGTCACGGACCGAAGATGCCCGAACGCCCGCATCTCCATCGGGGATCCCCTACCGGCGGCCCTCGATCCACCGCGCGGCGGCGCGCGCGCCGGCCTCGAGACAGCCCCCCAGCGGCGCCCCCTCGAACCAGCCGGCGTAGAAGCCGCCCCGGAACGCGTCCCCGGCGCCGACGATCGACCGGACCCGGGTGGCCCGGTGCGCGCGCACCCGGACGGTGGATCCGCGGCCGTAGGCGACCGCGCCGTCCGCGCCGTCCGTACGCACCACGAGCGGCACCATCGTCGTGAGATCCTCGGGGCGGTCGAGCCCGAGCAGGAGGAGGGCGCGGGCGATCTCGGATCGGTTGCCGAAGAATATCTCGGAGCCGCGGAGGAGCGCGCGCAGCTCCGCCGGGCGCCACCGGTAATGTATCTCCTGCGCCGGGTCGGCGGCGACCCGGAGGCCGTGGCGTCGCGCGACCTCGAGGAGACGGAGGTGGATCCGGGGCGGCCCGGTCGTGAGGTGGAGCCAGGCGTACTCGTCGAGCCCCGCCGGCGGCGGGCCCCGGTCGGGGCGGCGGTCCGCCATCGCCCCCTGGTCGATGAACGTCCGTTGTCGGTGGCGTCCGTCCTCCACGATGTAGCAGGTCGGCGTCGAGATCCCGGGCACCCGTTCGACCCCGCGCAGGTCGATCCCCGCGCGGCGGAGGGGAGCGTCGAGCCCCTCCGGAAATCCGTCCCCGAGCCGGGCCACGAGGCCGCAGGCGACGCCGTAGCCGCTCGCGACCCGCGCGAGGTTCGCCGCGGTGCCCCCGAGCGCGGTACGCGCCCCGGTCACCGGAACGGTCCGGTCGGGTCCGGGGAACGACGCCACCGTCAGGAACCGGTCGACGTTGATGTGGCCGGCGATCATCAGGTCGCGGGGCCGGTCGCCGGGCGGGGAGGACATCTCGGCCGAAGGGAGCCATCGGCCCCCTTAGCCCGTTCGGGACGTCCCCGGTTGTGCCTTAAGCCGGCCGCGCCCTCCCGCTCCCCGGCGATGCTTGTCCAAGGGGCGATCCTGGACCGGGACGGGCCGCGACCCGCCGACGTCCGGCTCCGGGTGGGCCGGGTCGTGGAGGTCGGTCAGCGGGGGACGCTCCGACCCCATCCGGACGAGCATCGGCTGCGCGGGATCGTCGTGCCGGCGCCGATCAACGCCCACACCCACCTGGGGGACGCGGTGTCGGTACGCGAGCCGCCGCCCGGACCCGTCGAGGATCTCGTCGCCGCCCCGCACGGCTACAAGTTCCGCCTCCTCGCCGGAGCGACGCCGGCGGCGAAGGTGAAGGCGATCCGCGCCGCCCTGCACCGGATGGACGCGGAAGGGATCGGGGCCGCGATCGACTTCCGGGAGGAGGGCGCCGACGGGGCCCGGCTCCTCCGCCGCGCGGCGGACGGCTCGTCGGTGCGCCTCGTGATCCTCGGCCGGCCGCTCCGGCGGCCCATCGACCCGGTCGAGCTTCGGGCGGTCCTCGACGTCTCCGACGGCATCGGCCTATCGAGCGCGCGCGACGAGAGCGGGACGGCCCGGCGCACCGTCGCGCGCGCCTGTCGGGCGGCGGGGAAGCGGTTCGCCCTCCACGCGAGCGAGGCGGTACGCGAGCCGCCCGAGGCGTACCTCGACCCGCGGCCGGACCTGCTGGTCCACCTCGCCCGAGCGACGGCGGGCGACCTCGACGCCGTCGCCCGGGCCCGCGTCCCGGTCGCGGTCTGTCCGCGGTCGAACGCGCTCTTCGGCCGGCAACCGGACCTCGCCGAGATGGAGCGGACCGGGATCGCGCTCCTCCTCGGCACCGACAACGCGATGTTCCACGCCCCTTCGATCTGGCGCGAACTCGAGTTCGCCTACGTCGCGAGCCGCCTCCGGGGGCGCCCCGCCTCCGCCGGCTACCTGGCGCGCGCCGCGCTCGTCGAGCCGTACCGCTGGCTCGGCCAGCCGGAGGGAGCTTCGATCGCGGTCGGGGCGCCGTGCCGGCCCCTGGTCCTCCGCCTTCCGGCCGACGACCCCGAGTACCAGGTCGTCACGCGGACGACCGAACACCTTATCGTGCGCCCGGCCCGCCCCCGCTCGTTCTCGGAGCCCCCGTGAAGCACGACGAGCTGTTCGCCCTGCTCCGCCGCCGGGGCGTGCTCTGGCCCTCCGCAGAGATCTACGGCGGCGCCCAGGGGCTCTACGATTACGGGCCGCTCGGGGCGGCGCTGAAGCGCCGGCTCGAGGAGGCGTGGTCGGCGTGGTTCCTGGGCCTCTCGCCCGATTACCACCGGATCGAACCGGCGGAGATCCTCCCCGAGGCGGTCGTCCGTGCCTCCGGCCACCTCGAGAACTTCACCGATCCCGAGGTGACGTGCGAGGCGTGCCACGCGGCGTTCCGCGCCGACACCCTCCTCGAGAAGGTGCGGCCGGAGGGGATCGACGGCCTCTCCTCCGCCCAGATCGGGGAGATCCTTCGGGCCCAGCAGCTCCGCTGCCCGAGCTGCGGCTCGCCGGAGCTCAGCGTCCCCCGCCCGTTCAACCTCATGTTCGGCCTCGACTTCGGGCCGACCGGGAAGGAGCGGGCGTACCTCCAGCCGGAGACGGCGCAGGCGAGCTATCTTGCCTTCGCCCGCATGTGGGACGTCGGCCGGCACCGCCTGCCGCTCGGGATCGCCGTCATCGGGAAGGCGTACCGGAACGAGATCGCGCCGCGCCAGGTGCTGTTCCGCATGCGGGCGTTCACCCAGGCCGAACTGCAGATCTTCTTCGACCCCGAGTCGTTCCCGGTCCCGTTCGACCGGGTGCGCGCGGAGCGGCTCCCCGTGCTCCGAGTCGGGCCCCGGAGCCGGGGCGAGGAGAGCCCCGAGGTCGTCTCCGCGGAGGAATTGGTCCGTACGGGAGGGCTGCCCGAGTTCTACGTCTACCACCTGGCGGAGACCGTCCGGTTCTACCGGGACGTCCTCGGCTACCCGGCGGAAGCGATCCGTTTGTTCGAGAAGTCGGAGAGCGAGCGCGCCTTCTACAACAAGATCCAGTTCGACGTCGAGGTCCACCTGGAGAGCCTCGGGGGCTACAAGGAGCTCGGCGCCGTCCACTACCGGGGCGATTACGACCTGGGGCGGCACAGCGAGGGCTCGGGGCGCGACCTCTCCGTCCACCCGACCGGGCGCCCGCCGCTCCGCCCGAACGTCCTCGAGCTCACCTTCGGGGTCGATCGGAACCTCTGGGCGCTCGCCGACCTCCACCTCGGCAAGGACGGGGAGCGGACGCGCTGGAAGCTTCCCGCCTTCCTCGCCCCGGTCGCCGTCGGGGTCTTCCCCCTCATCGAGAAGGACCACGGCAGCTTCGCGCGCGCCCTCGCCCACGACCTCAGGGCCGCGGGGATCCCGGCGCAGTACGACGACGCGAGCTCGATCGGGAAGCGGTACGCCCGGATGGACGAGGCCGGCACCCCGTTCTGCGTGACGGTCGACGGGGCGACGATCGCCGACGGACCGGAACAGGGGACCGTCACCCTGCGCGCGCGCGACTCCCGCGCCCAGGAGCGGGTGCCGGCGGCCGCGCTGGCGGCCCGCCTACGGCCGTTCCTGGTCCCGCCCCTCCCCCCCGGCGCCTAGACCGGCCGCCGCGCCGCCCGGCCCGGAACCCGGCGACCCACACAACCGCTATATCGCGCCCCCCCGTGTGGCGGGTTCGATGGCGGCCGGAGGCGGAGCCCCGCCCGAACCGTCGGCCCCGGCGACTCCCTCGGCGGCACGGCGGTCGCGCTGGGCGGGGATGCAGTACGCGGACATTACCAAGCTGCGCGAGCTGGCGGCCCGACACGACCGGGCGGCCTCCCGGGCCCAGCAGCGCATCGCGCGCCTGAACACGAAGATCGAGAAGCTCCGGCACCATGCGACCCTGCTGCGCGAGAAGGGTCAGAAGGTCCTCGAGGAGATCCCCGAGATCCAGCAGCAGATCGCGCAGTACGAGCGCGACATCCAGGTCGCTACCGGCGGGAAGTCCGGGGGGCCGGTGTCGAGCGACGTGACGAACCTGCACTTCCGGATCCGCAAGCTCCAGCAGAAGATCGTCGACCGCCAGCGGAAGGCCCGCAACCTCGACCTGCGCGCGGCGCAGCTGACGCAGAAGACGGCCGAGATCAAGGTGAAGGTGGACCAGTTCGGCGAGGCGGCGCGGTCCGAGGAGCAGGAGGCCGCGTCGTACCGCCAGCGGGCGGACCGGTTGCAGATGGTCTCCGAGCAGGACGTCGCCGCCCGGCCGCCGGCCGCCCCACCGCCTCCCGCCGGCTCCCCGCCCGAATCGGGGAGCCCGCCATGAAACTGATCGTGACCGTCGGCATGCCCGGCTCCGGCAAGGACGAGCTCCTCGAGATCGCCCGGACCGTCGGGATGGCGACCCTCAAGATGGGGGACCTCGTCCGCGACGAGACGCGCCGGCGCGGGCTCCCGCTCACGAGCGGCAACGTCGGGCGGATCGCGTCCGAGGAGCGGGACAAGCACGGCGGCGGCATCTGGGCCCAGCGGGCGCTGCCGAAGCTGACCGAGACCCGGATGCTGGTCGACGGCTGCCGCTCCGACGCCGAGGTGACGGTCTTCCGCCACCACTTCGGCGACCTGTTCGTCCTCGGGATCTTCGCCTCGCCCGAGACCCGCTACGACCGGATGAGCGCCCGCGGACGGGGGGACGACGGGGTCGGGCTCCAGGACTTCTTCGACCGGGACCGCCGGGAGCTCAAGTGGGGGATCGGCAACGCCTTCGCCCTCGCCGACGGGATGCTCATCAACGAAGGGCCGCTCGACGCGTTCCGTCCGACGGCGAAGGCGGAGCTCCAGCGGATCCTCGACCGGGACGTCTGAGCCCCCTCAGCCCGGCGCGGCGTAGAGCGCCTGCACCCGCTCGAACCGCTCGCGGTCGACGACCGCCACGACGCGCCCGCCCGGAGCCGCGAGCCGGCGGAGTTCGTCGACGAGATGGCGATCGCGCGCCGCGGCATACGCCCGCGAACCCCGTCCGCCCGCCACCGACCGGTCCCAGGCGAGCGCGTAGCCGTCCGGGGTCGCCGGCGCGGGCGGGCTCCGCGCGACGCGCCGCTCGCGGACCGTCCTCCGGACGAGCTCGAGGTAGCCGATGTGGTCGGTGAACAGGGCGGCGGCGTGCTCCTCGGTCGGATCGAGCGCCTCGACCCGGACGGCGTGTTCTTCCCCCCACTCCAGGAGGGTGACGAACGCCGGGTTCGGCACGCGTACCTCGCCGAAGCGGACGAGCCCCCGCACCTCGCTCCGCTCGGCGGCAGTGAGCGGGACGACCGGCTCGGCCGGGGCCCGCACGAAGTATTCGGTGAGCCCCCGCATCTCGTCCGGCGACGTCCCGATCCCGATCCGATCGGGCGGTCGGGCGGCGAGCGCCTCCCGCATCGTTCCGATCTCCGCGGCGAGCCCCCGGACCGGACCCCAGAGCTGCACGTCCCCGGGCCCGGCCAGGCGGGCCGAGATCACGGACCTTCCCGCTCGGCGAGCTCCTCGAGGAGATCGTCCGAATCGCGGTGCCGGCGCAGTTCGCGGAAGGTGAAGATCGGGAGCCCGTCGATCGACAGGCGATGGACGGACTCGTCGACGACGAACATCGCGTGCCCCTCGGCGACCCGGGCGAGGCCGGAGAGGATCTCGGCCCGGTGCTGGGCGGTGCGGAGGCTCCCGACACCGGTCAGGAGGATCCCCGGCGCCCGGGCGAACGCGTCGAACGGCGCCCGCACCGTGACCGTCACCTCGAGGCCGAGCCCGTCGAGCCGGTCGAGCACCCCGTCCCGCAACGAGTCGCCCGTCCGGGGCCTCGGGGTCGCGGCGGCGGGGCGGTCCGGGTCGGGAGGGGTCCGCTCGCCCTCCGCCGGCCGGCGACCGGGCTTCCCCCGGGGCTCGAAGAGGGAGATCGGCTCGACGATCGGCTCGCCGAGGAACGCCTCCAGGCGCTCGACGATGTCGATCTCGGCGCCGGCGCCTTCCTCGTAGAGCTGGATCGCGCGCCGGGAGACCCCCGCCGCGGCGGCGAGCGTCCCGAGGGAGAAGCCGCGCGCGTCCCGGAAGGCGCGCAGGCGGTCCCCGGCGATCCGGGCGAAGATCCCGCCCGGGCTCGCGTAGAGGAACGGCGGGAGCCCCTTCACCAGGTACTCCTCGAGGGTATCCTCGGTGACGATCGGGACGCCGTAGCGGGTGTAGACGACTCCCGGATCGAGCTCCGCCGCCCCGGAGGTCTCGCCGACGATCAGCACGGTCGCCGGGAAGAGGCGGCCGAGCTCGAGGAGCCGGGCCGCCTCGTCGGCGCCGAGCGCGTCGATGTTCTTCAGGACCTTGAGGAGGAAGAGGAGCGAGTCCCGCCGGGCGGCAAGGTCGAAGCTCGACGGGCGGACCCCGTGCGTCGCCGCCACGTAGAATCCCCCCCGCTCGAGCAAGGAGCGGATCCGGTCGATGCGGTTCGCGCCGGTGCGCGGGATGGTCGCCTCCCGGAA
>JAJZDF010000021.1 GCA_021828715.1 Thermoplasmata archaeon | reverse complement strand
GATCTTGAAGAGGTGGGCTACCTCGATGGGCCACTTTGTAAACCGGGTGCTCCTCCAGACCCCGACCGGTGCAGTCCTGGGGAAGCTGTTCCACCCCAGCGGCGTAGGGAACCCCCGCCGCCGCTGTACCTGCTCGACCCGGTCGGCTACGGGGATCGACTCCACGGGACGTCCGTCACCCTTCCGTGCGCGGCGGAGCGCCTTCCCCGCACTGCGAACCTCCTCCATCGGGACCCGACTCCCGTCCGGTCTTTGGAATCCCTGAGCGAGGAGGTTCAGCCGGACCTCGTGCTGCGGTTCGATTTTGGCTCGGGTGTTCCCGAAGAGCGTCCCATGAAGCTCCGGCGAAAGAACGCGATACCGCACCGCGTCGTCCTCGCTACTCGGAGCGAGCTTCGAGGAGGCGCGAAGTCTCCGTACCGGCGGCCGCCACGTCGAGTCCCGGCCGCTTCGATCGGTCGGAGGAACCCGAACCGTCCGCCTCCCCCCCGATGTCCCAACGGAGGGAAACCCGATCCCGGCGGGCCGATGCTTGGGCCCCGATCGCGCCGTCACGAACGTCCCCGCGAGAGGGTTTCTTACCCGGGGTCGGGCCCCGTCGTGATAGGATCGTTCCCGAAGGGCCCGACGGTTGCGGCCCAATCTCCGGGTTTGGAGCCCCGGGCGAGGTCTCGGTCCGGGAGGGGGGACTCCGGAGCGGGGTGCACGCCACTTCCTCCCATCTCTCTGGGACCTCTAGGAACACCGGAGCGTGCGGTCCGGCTCCCCCCCAGCTCCGGCCCCGCCCACCCCGCTTCCTTCTCGTCCTCCGAGGGCTCCTCGTCTACGTCTCCGACCTGGAGCACTCGATCGTTCCGTGGCGGTGCAGATCGTAACTCCCCGAATTGTGCTTGAATATCCGGGGGGACCCGAATCCGTACTCCCGCAGCCGCTCCAGCAGCAACTCCCTCCCCCCCGAGTTCGGTGTGACATCGGGGGTGTATTCGATCCGGATCCGATGGAACTTGCCCAGGTCACGGTCCTCGATCACGTCAAACTCCTTTCCCTTGATGTCCAGGTCCAGGAGATACGGATCCTCGATGTGAAATTCCTTGAGGATGCTGGCGATGCTGATGCTCCGCACCTGGGCGGTCTTCGGGCTACCCGCATCGAACACCGAACCGCCACCGGTGACGACGTCCGTTTGGGGGAAGTCCACATACCCGTCCCGGCCGATCGCGAAGTTTCTCATCACGACCTTCGGAGAAAGGGTGGGGTTCAGTTCGAGATTCCTCGAGGCCAGTTCGTAGCTGCTGCGACCGGGCTCAAACGAGTACACCGTCGCACCCTGCTCCGCATAGTGCAGGGCGGTGTCTCCCACAAATCCGCCCGCTTGGACCACGGTCCGGCCCTTCAGATCGTCACAGAAATGGATGTCGTAGAGGAACGTCTCGGCGAAGATCCCGTGCTCGAACCCTCGCACATCGAACCGCAACCCGCTCGGGGTGAGGACCTGGTTGCGGATCGGATCGAACCCCCAGTAGCCCGACCGGTTCTGGATCTCCGCTCCGTACTTGAGGGAAAACAGGAAGAGCTGGGTGACGCCCCGCTTCGTCTCCGGCGCGAACTTCAGCCGCGAACCGTTGTTGAGAGTGAGGGCGCCTCGCTTTCGCAGGAGGATCGAAAGGAGGTTCGGGATCCGGTGGCGGCTTCTCGTCAGTGTGAAAAAGTAGAGCTGCCTTTCAAAATCCTCCTCCACGGGGGTGCGTACGCCGGCCGGCGGATATACCGTTCGTTCCAATAGGGGAAACGGGACGCTCCGCGGCGAACGAAGCGCGACGGAGCCAGGGCGAGCCCGCTCCCGATAGCGCCTCGCTCCGGTTCCAGGAGGCGGAACGGCGGTGGCTGGTCCATCGGGGAAGCGACGATACCGCCGGTCCGGGGCAGGCGGGTCTCCTCGCGGAGGGTGGCGATACTCCCGGCGGGTGACGGCGGGCCCGGCGCCCGATGTCGTCCCGGGCCACGATGCGGCGCGTCCCCGTCACGCCTCCTCCTCCGGGGGCCGCCGATGGCGGAACCCCCGATAGAGGGCGAGATCGTACACAATCTTGACCGAGCCCGCGATCGCGAACGGCGCGGCGAGCCAGGGGCCACCGGCCGAGAACAACGCCCCCGAGATCGGGCCCCCGAGCGCCTGGGTGCTCCGGGCGGCGGTCGTATACCCGGCGGCGGCCGCCCCCTCCTCTCGCGGAACGATCGCCTGCGTGTACGAATGCCGGGTCGGCACATCCATCTGAGAGATCGTCGCCCGTGCGACCCAGACGGCCCCGGCAATCGCGACGGTCGGGACGAACGCGAACAGGACCAGGAGGAGGCTCGAGGGGAGGTGGGTGAACACCATGGTGGGCACGAGGCCGATTCGCCGGGCGAGCGGGAGGGCGAGGAGCAACGAACCTCCGGCGGCCACGCTCGCCAGCGCCAACACGGCGCCGACCAGGTCGGTCGACGCGCCGAAGCGCGTCAGCAGATAGTAGGAAACCAGCGCGTTCGCGACGAGCCCGCCCCCCAGGGCGTCGACCGCGAGGAGGCCCGACAGCCTTAGGATCGGTCCCCGGTGAGCCTCCGAAAGCGGTCGGAACAGCCGGGGCCGCTCCGCCTCCGCCCGGCGGGAGTCCCGCCAGAGGTAGACGGCGGCGAGGGCGACTCCGACCGCTCCGTAGAGGAGCCAGACCGGATCGCGCGCCCCGGTTGCCGTAAACCGGATCGCCGACAGCGGACCGGCGATCCCGGCGCCGATCGCCGTCCCGATGTATCCAACGAAGTTGTAATGCACGAACGCCCGGGTCCGTCCCGACGGCTCGACCGAGCTCGCCAGCAGTCCTTGTTCGAGGGCGCCAAGTGGGCTCAGATCCGAGCCGCCGGCCACGATGCCGCCGAGGAGCAGTGCCGGCACCAGGGTCCACGGGTCGGTCGCATCGTACCAGACCAGGACCCCGCCCGCGACGATCGACAATGCGCCGAATCCGAGCAACGTTCTTTTCGAGAGCCGGGAAAGTCGGCCGGGAATGACGACCGCCCAGGCGGCGGCCGCGGCCATCGCCAGCCCCAGCGCGAGGCCGACCTGCCAGGCGGCATAGCCTCCCCGGGCGAGGTCGAAGGCGAAGACGACCGAGAGCGCTCCGGCGCCGAGCCCGCGCAGCCCTCGCGCGGTGGTGAGCCGGAGGCGGTCGGCGGCCGCCCCGTCAGCGACCGGTCGGGGAAGGGGCGGCTCGGCCATCGACGCGGGAACGGCAGAAGGCGTAAAGGGCGTCGTAGAGGGGGAACTGGAGCCGCTGGTTCTCCAGATCGTCCTTCGCGATCTCCCGGAAGCCCGTCGCCGCCGCCACGAGACCCGCCGCCTCGGCCGACTCGCCCGATCCCCCGTCCGCGACCCGGACGATCTTGGCGAGTTCGAGGAGGGCCGGATCGCTCAGCCCGAACTTTCGGAGGAGAGCATCGAAGCTGACAAACTCCTCGTCCCCTTCGCGAAAGTGGCGGATCTCCGCCTCGGGGGTGTCGTAGGGAATGGCCGACTGCGTCCGCGCGACCTCGGCAACCTGCTCCTTCGGCACGTAGAGGAACTCGGCCCCCGGATCGATGAACCGCTGGATCAGCCACGGACAGGCAATGCGATCGACCTTCGCCCTCTCTCGGGTTACCCACTTCATGGCCCCATGCCCCGCATCCGGGATGCCGTGGTAGCCTTGACGTTGCTCCATCGGTTGGCACAGCCTAGGATGCCGGGCCGCGGCAGCGGGGTTGCCCGCGGGGGGCTGCCTCGGCCCCGAACCGTTTCCGCCCTTCCGGAAAATGGGCCGGCCCGCGGTGGGGCCTCTCGCGCGCTCCGTGCCGCAAACCTCCCCCTGGGTCACGAGGCTTGGCGGCGGCGGGGGGCACCGCTTTAGGGTGGGCGGCCTCCCCAATGCATGCTACCGGACCGCCCCCGGCCCAACCCCGCCGTCCTCCGGCGTCGACTTCCGACCCCCGTCGCCGCGGTCGTGCTCGTCGCCGTGCTGCTGCTCCTTTCCGGCGGAAGCGTCGCGCGCCCCGTCCGCTCGGGACGCGTCGAGCCGGCCGGCGGTTCGGTCCCGGTGACGTTCGAGGAGACCGGCCTCCCCGCAGGGACTGCGTGGAACGTCACGATGCTCGGCACGACCCTCTCGGCCGCGGCCGGACAGAACATCACGTTCTACGCTTCCCTCGGCAACTACAGCTACGCGCTCGGCGGACCGGCGGGGTACCGTCCGACATCCGGAGCGCTCACCGGGACCGTCCGGCTCACCGGGGCACCGAACTCCGTCCTCGTTCCCGACCTCCGCGTCGGGACCTATCCCTCCGAGGTCGCCTACGACGCGCGCAACGGCAACCTGTACGTCACCAATTCGGGAAGCTCGAACGTGACCGTGCTGAACGGAACGACCGACCGCGTACTGGTCGCCGGCATCCCGGTCGGTCTCGGTCCCTTCGGGATCGCCTTCGACCCGAGGAACGGGTACCTCTATGTGGCCAACGAACCGGACGGAAATGTCACCGTCATCAACGGGACGACCAACACCGTGGTCGTGCGGGGCATCGGCGTCGGCTCTCAACCGCTCGCCGTGCTCGCGGATCCCGCGAACGGCGATGTCTACGTGGCCGACGCCGGCGCGAATTCCCTGACGGTCATCAACGGAACCACCAACACGGTCGCCATCTCGTCCCTTCCGGTCGGGGGTGGGCCGAGCGCGCTGGCACTCGATTCCCGCTCGGGGGAGCTCTATGTCGCGGACGCCCGGAGCAACAACGTGACCGTGGTCGACCCGGCGACCAACCGGGTGGTCGGGGGATCCATCTCCGTTGGATCCGGACCGGACGGGCTCGCCTACGATTCCAGCGACGGCCGAATCTATGTGACGAACGATGGGAGCAACAACGTGACCGTGGTCAACGGCACGACCGATCGTTCCGTGGGCACCGGGATCTCCTTGGGGACGGGGGCAGCCCCCGCCGGGATTGCCTACGACAGCCTGAACCACGACCTCTACGTCAGCGACGGGGGCCCCTCCAACGTGACCGTGATTGACGGGGCGACCGATGCGCTGGTCGTGCCGGGAGTGGCGGTCGGCTCCGGTCCCCTCGGGGTGACCTTCGACCCCGCGAACGGGTACGTCTACATCGCCGCCAACGGGGAGGGGAGCGCCGACAACGTCACGATCCTCGACGGGAATGGGCCCTGGTTCGTTTCCTGGCAGCGGGTGTCCGTCTACTCGCTCGCCTTCACGGAGAGCGGCCTTCCGACCGGGACCGCGTGGAACGTCTCCCTGGCCGGAGCGGTGGAGGCGGGGGCCGCGGGCGGCGCGATCGTCTATTCCGAGCCGAACGGGAGCTACGGGTACACGATCGGCGCCCGGGGATGGACGGCCGTGCCCTCCGCGGGAGTGGTCCCCGTCGACGGGGCAAACGTCACGGTGGCGGTCTCCTTCGCATTAGGGTTCTACCCGGTCGTCTTTACCGAGAGCGCCCTCCCCGCATCGACCCCGTGGAACGTGACCGTCCTCTCTTCCGCCGGGGGGTCGTCCGGCCGCGCGTCGACCGGGTCGACGATCGCCTTCAACCTTCCCAACGGAACGTACTCGTTCTCGGTGGCCGCCGGGGGTTCCCACCTCCCGACCCCGGCGAACGGTACCCTTACCGTGGCCGGCGCTCCGGTGAACCGGACGATCTCCTTCACCTTCTGGACGACCGTCACGTTCTTGGTCAGCGGGCTGCCCGGCGGGGCGAATTGGAGCGTGAACCTTTCCTCCGTTCCCTCCGGCACTTCGTGGCACCTCCGTTCGGCCGCGGACTCCATTCCATTCGAGGTGCCGTCCAATGCGACCTACGCCTACACGATCGGGGGGACCTCCGCCGCGCGCGCCTCCAATGCGAGCGGCACGGTATCGGTAGGCGCGGGACCCGCGATCGTGCGGGTCTCGATCCCTTCGGGTCCGACCACGGGACCGGCACCCGCTCCCTCCTCGGGATTCCCGTGGGCCTACCTCGCGGTCGCGATCGTCGCCGCGATCGTGGGGACCGGTGCGGCGCTGACCCTGGTCCGCCGACGCCGCTCCCGCCGACCTCCTCCGCCGACGTCCGAGGGGTCCCCCGCCGACGGAGCCCGGGGCGGGGCGCCACCCTCCGGTGAGGGCACGGAGAGTGGATTCCCCCCGTCCACCTAGGAAAAGGACCCTCGGGCGCCCCGGTAGCCAACGGCGGCCATCGCCTCCGGCCATGTCCTCTCCCGCTCGTGCCATCGATCCCAGCCGCCGAAGCTCGCCTACCCAACTGGGCGGCACCGGGCCGATCCCCCCTCGCGGCCTCCCCCGGCATCGTCCGGCCTCCCGGGCGAGAGGGGGGCATCCGCCTCGTCCACGCTTCCGCACGCGCGGCGGGCGGAGGGGGGCGGATACGGTGACGGCTTGTTTCCGGGATCGTTCCCGGGCCCCGTCGGCCGATCTCAGGCGAACAGGTCCTCGAGCGGATTGCCCATCTCCCGGATCTCCCGAAGCTGGACCCCTTTCGTCTCCAGCTCCCGGATGAGTCCGGCGACCGCCTCCGGGCCCGACAGCTCGAACAGGGCGTATTCCCCCCGGCGCGGTGCCGAGGCGAGCATCTCCCCCCCGGCCCACGCGCGCACGCCGACGACGAACTTCGCGGCCCGTAGATCCGCGATCCGGTCGAAGAGGCTCAGCCGCCCGTCCTTGAGGGCGAGGACGTACGTGCCGATCTCCCGGGCCTCGAAGAGGTTGTGGGACGAGTAGAGGACGAGCCGGTTCCGGCTGAGCCGGAGCACGAGGTCGCGGATCTCGCTCGCCGCCTTCGGGTCGAGGTTGGCGGTCGGCTCGTCGAGCAGGTAGACGTCCCGTTCCCGCAGGAAGATGCGGGCGACCGCGACCCGCTTCTTCTGGCCGGCGCTCAGCTCCGAGACGAACCGATGGCGGAGCGATTCGATCTCGAGCAGCCGGAGGACCCGCTCTACGTCGGGGGAGGTCGCTCCCTCGACCGCGGCGTAGAGCCCGAGCGCTTCGTCCACCCGCAGGCCGTCCGGCAGCCCGTCCAGGTGCGAAAGGAAGTGAAGCCGGGCCCGGGCCTCCGGGTGGTCGGCGGGCCGCCCCCCGACGAAGACGGAACCCGTGTACGGCCGCAGGATCCCCGCGATCGCCCGGAAGAGCGTGGTCTTGCCGGCCCCGTTCGGACCGAGGAGCACATAGATCGCCGGCTCGCCGAGGCGGAATGAGATCCGGTCGAGGACGCGCCGGCCGTGATACCCCGCGCTGAGTTCACGGCATTCGAGGGTCACCCGGGAGGGTTCGGAGGCATCGGGCACCGTGGACCGCCTCACATCGACGATAGGTACCGCTCCCGGTCCATGATCCGGTCGGAGGCGGCGAGCAACACCGCCACCAGGACCAGGAATCCCGCCGCCGTCCCCACCGTGACGTAGTAATACTCCGCGCGCGCCACGCTCTCGGCGAGCAGCAGGACGAGCACCGGCGGCGCCACGCCGAGGATCGGGGCTACCCCCACCGGACTGTTGAGGCCCATCCGGGGGGTCGAGAGCGCCGACCAGATGATCCCCAGGAGCGTGGCGAACAGGGCGCTCGCATACGTCATCGGGATCGTGTAGCCCAGCAGGGCATCCAGCAGGTCGGTCGTGACGGGCTTTCCGAGGGCGAGATAGCCGCCGAGGCCCACCGCCAGCGATGCCGTGAGCACGATCGTCGAGAGGACGATCGTCACCGCCAAGGCGTTGGCGAACAGCCGGCGGGGCCCGACGCCGTAGGCGATGAAATTCGCCGTGAAGCCGCCGAGGCCGGGGATGAGGCCGAGCACGACGGCGATCAGCCCCGAGCGCAGCAGCATCGGCCAGCGCCGCAGGGTGTCGCGAATGCCGA
>JAJZDF010000020.1 GCA_021828715.1 Thermoplasmata archaeon | reverse complement strand
TCCACCCGGCCGACAAGGGCCGCTTCCCTATCTCACACTCGGACCCGGTGGGGTCTGCCGAGAATCTCCGGCGAAGGCTCGATCTATCCGTCGGCACCGGGTCTATGTGGCCCTCCACATCCCCTCTTGGTCGCGGCCCGCTGCAATGGACCCGGTTCCACTGCGAGCCGTGGGCCCCGTCGCGACAAGCAACCGACGCTAACGAGTGCACTCGTAGGCGCCATTGGCCCCCGCATCGAGTTCTGGATGATATACCTCACCGCCTGAAGTAACAGGTCACCGATCTGAAGCCGGCTGACAGCCGACGGGCTTCCCCGACCCGAGGACCGGCCAAAGACGGCTTACCTTCGCACGGCTTCCGTGTCGGATGCATCGCGGGATCGAGATCGACCTGCATCTGTCGCCCGGCCTGTCGGACGAGGACTTTGTCGCGGAGGCGATCGGGAACCTGGCCGCCTACCGCCTCCAGCGGGACCGCGGAGAACCGCTCGTCTGGCAGGTGCTCCGGATCGAGGGTTCGGGCCCCCGGCACTTCCGGCTGGTGATCCGCCACCCCGACCGGCTGCTCGACCTCGGGATCGGCCGGGAGCTGACGGGGCAGCTCGACGACCTCTCGGCGGAGACGGTGGAGCAGCTGCGCCACCGCTTCCAGGGTGCCGTGGCCGAGGGCCTTCGCCCCGTGCCTCTGCGGCATCTGCACGAGGCGGTCGACTTCTGGCAGGACGACTTCTGGAATTGGCTCGGCTGACACCGCGGGCCCGGCGCGGATCGATCCCCGCGGCGACGGCCGGCACGGCCCCGGCCGTTCCCGACCGCCGGGGAACGGCCGTCCGACGCCCGCCGGTACGGGCGCGGGCCGCCCCTCTGTTCGACCCGCGGGCCCTCGGGCGGGTTCCCCGGCGCCACCTGGTGGGGGGGCGGGAGGGGCGAGGCTTAGGTTCAAATGCCCCACTCGATTGGGCGCACATCCTCGGGGAGGCTCGACGGCGATGGAAATGCAACCGGGACAGATGGCCTACGATCGCGCCAGCACCGTCTTTTCGCCCGACGGGCGGCTATTCCAGGTCGAGTACGCGCTGCAAGCGATCCAGATGGGCGGGACCGCGGTCGCGCTCACCTACGACACCGGGATCGTCTTCGTCGCGTTCCGGAACCTTCCCGCGAGCAGCCTCGCGGATGCCGGTTCGATCGACAAGAGCTTCGCGGTCGACTCCGGCCTCGGATGCGTCACGGCCGGGCTCATCGCCGATTCGCGCGTCTTGGTCGAGTTCCTCCGCGTCGAGGCGCAGCGCCACCGGCTGACGTACGGGGAGTCGGCCCCCTTCCAGCTGCTCGGTCATGCGCTCGGTACCCTGCTCCAACAGTTCACGCAGTTCGGCGGCACGCGGCCGTTCGCGGTCTCTCTCCTCCTCGGCGGCTTCAACGCCGGCGCGCCGGGCCTCATCGAACTCGACCCGAGCGGCGCGACGATCGGCTGGAAGGCCTATGCCATCGGCCGCAACCGGCGGGCCGTCGCCGACTATCTCGAGGAGAAGTTCACGGAACACTTGACCGAAGAGGCCGCGGTCAAGCTCGCCGTCCAGTCCGTCGCCGAGGGCTCGCCGACGCCGTTCCCCCCCGAAGCGCTCGACATCGCGGTCCTAGAACCGGACACCGACCTGCGTCGTCTTCCGCCGGCCGAGGTCGCGAAGCGGGTCCAGGGGATGTCGTTCATTGGGACGCCCGACCGCAAGGCCGGGAACCGGTAGAGCCGCGCGGCTCCGCGGGCCGGCCCCGGATACGGGAGGCCCCCTCCGCTTCACGCCGGGCCGGGCGCGCAGCCTTTATCCCTACAACCGCCCGGTCTTCGACCGTAGCTCTGGGCGGCGAAGCGCCTGTCGGTCCGGCCCGCGCGGACGGGTCGCGGGAACGGCCACGGTTCGGTCGTTGACCGATCCGGGCACGTCGTGACCGGCCGCGAGGTGGGGACGGGGCAGATCCTGGCGGACGGGAGCGCGGCCGACCTCGAACCTCGGTTCGCGGACGGGAGCGCCGCCCCCGAAACCGGTGGGGGGTTCGACCGGCACGCGCGACGGGTCGGGACGACGGTCCACCGATGATGCGCGCGCCTTGCGTTGGGAACTCCTCTGGGCCCGTTGCTCGGTCTCCGGGTCTCGGCGGGAGTCCAGCGCCTCCGACGGCCTCCTCCATGGGATCCGGGAGCAAGCCGACCTCCCCGGCGAGCGGATCGGGGGTTCTCGGCAGGCGGAGTCGAGCCGACCCCGAGGCCGCAACTCGGCGTCGGACGGTCGCCGCGGGCGGCCGCGCCGATCGACCCGGCGCGCCCGCCCCGGGGCTCGAGGGTCCCCGAGGACGCCGGCCCTCGACCCGGCCGCCGGACCGACCCGGGGGCCGGCAGGTCGTTCCGGACCGCCGACGCGGGGGGGAGGGCCGGGGGGAAGCGGTGCTACCTGCCGTCCGGCCCCGGTGCCTCCGGGCGCGGGGGGCGGCCGGACGGGGGTACGCCCGCCGGTGTCCGCTCGAACTCCTCGCGGAGCCGGATGCGCCGGCGGGTGCGATGGTACGTGACGGCGAAGCGATGCGACTCGTCCCGGACCGCCCGCAGCAGGAGCATCGGAGGCAGGTTCGGGTTCGGCGTAAGGGGGACCGACCGCTCCGGAAAATACAACTCCTCCTCCCGCTTCGCGAGGCCCACCACGGGGATCCGGTCGGCGGCCCCAAGTTCCCGCAGCGCCGCGACCGCCGATGCGACCTGGCCGGCGCCGCCGTCGATCAGCAACAGGTCGGGAAGGATCTCCTCCTCGGCGATCCGGCGGAGGAAGCGCCGTCGCACGACCTCGGCGATCATCGCGAAGTCGTTCGTCCCGGGGACCCCCCGGATGCGGAAGCGCCGGTACTCGGCCTTCTTCGGCGCGCCGCGCTCGAAGACGACGAGCGAACCCACGGCCTCGTACCCTTGGAAGAGGGAGATGTCGACCCCCTCGATCCGGTTCGGGATTGTCGGGAGCTCGAGCAGCGTCTGGAGCGCGGAGAGGACCTCGCGCGGCGCCGGCCCGGGCGTCACCTGGTCGACCGTCGCCCGGGCGAGCCGCTCGGCGAGCCCGGCGAGGGCGGCGTAGCGGCCGGTCGGCCGGAACTGGACCTCGACCCCCCGCGCGGCGAACAGCTCCTCGAGGGCGGCGTCGAGGCCCTCCGGCCGCGGGCCCGCGATGTACAGGCGTTCGGGCGGCTCGATCCTCCCCCCGTAGTACTGGGCGAGGAACTGGCGGAGGAGCTCGCCCGCTTCCGGCATGTCGTCCGCCGGCACCTGGAGGAGGTGGGGTTCGGTGCCCCGGACCTCGCCGTCCTCGACGTGCAGCAGACCGATCGCCACCCGGAGGCTCTCGGCACGCAGGGGATAGGCAACGGCCAGGACGTCCGCGCGGCCGGAACCACGGCCGATTACGTGCTGGCGCTCGGAGAGTGCGTCCAGCCCCCGGAGCGCGTCGCGCAGGAGCCCCGCGCGCTCGAACTCCTCGCGCCCCGCCGCGGTGCGCATCTCCTCCTCGAGCTGGGGGCGGAGCGGACCGCCGTTCCCCCGCAGGATCGCCACCGCGCGGTCGACCTGGGCGCGGTAGGCGGCCGGGTCGATCGCCCCGATGCACGGCGCGCTGCAGACCTTGAGATGGTAGTAGAGGCACGCCTGCGCCGGGAGGCGGACGCACCGCCGCAACTGCAAGAGGTCGCCCAGGAGCGCCTCCACCGACCGGGCCTCCCGCGCGCTCGTGTACGGGCCGAAGAGGAGGATCCCCGCCCGCCGGCGAGGGCGCCGCACCAGGAGGACGCGGGGGAACTCCTCGCCGACCGTGACCGCGAGGTACGGGTAGCTCCGGTCGTCCTTCAGCAGGACGTTGTACGGCGGCTGGTACTGCTTGACGAGGCTCGCCTCGAGGAGGAGGGCCTCCCGTTCGTTCGCGGTCGGGACGAACTCGACGTTCGCGCTCTGCGCGAGGATCGTGCCGTCCTTCTCGATGCGCGCCCGCAGGTGGTCCAGGACCCGTCGTCGGAGGCTCCGCGCCTTCCCGACGTAGACGACCTCGCCGCGGGCGCCCCGGAAGAGGTAGACGCCCGGGACGTCCGGCCCGGTCCGGAACGGCTCGCCGGTCGCCGCGGCGAACTCGCTCGCCGGAACGAACGCCGGTCGGGGAGGCCCGCCGCCGTCGCTCATCGACGGGCGAGCCGCACCGTCGCCGCCGGCGGCGCTCGGAGCAGCGGGGCGAGGAAACGGGCGGTGTGGGAACGGGGCTCCGCGGCGACCTCCTCCGGCGGGCCCTCGGCGATCAGGTGGCCGCCGGCGGCGCCCCCCTCCGGCCCCAGGTCGAGGAGCCAGTCGGCCGACTTGAGTACGTCCAGGTTGTGCTCGATGACGACGACCGTGTTGCCGCCCGCACGCAGCCGGAAGAGTATCTGGAGCAGCCGATCGACGTCGGCGAAGTGGAGCCCGGTCGTCGGCTCGTCGAGGAGGTAGAGGGTCTTCCCCGTGGGGGTTCGGGCGAGTTCGAAGGCGATCTTGATCCGCTGCGCCTCGCCGCCGGAAAGCGTGGTCGCGCTCTGCCCGAGCTTGACGTAGCCGAGCCCGACGTCCTGGAGGAGCTGGAGGCGGCTCTCGATCCGCCGGTGGTCGCGGAAAAATGCGCGGGCCTCGTCGATCGTCATATCGAGGACGTCGGCGATCGACCGCTGCTTGAAGCGGACCTCCAGCGTCTCGGCGTTGAACCGCTTGCCGCCGCACTGCTCGCAGGCTACGTAGACGTCCGGCAGGAAGTGCATCTCGTACCGGATCACTCCGTCCCCCTCGCACGCCTCGCAGCGGCCGCCGGCGACGTTGAAGCTGAAACGGCCCGGCCGGAAACCGCGCGCCTTCGACTCCGGAAGGCTCGCGAACAGCTCGCGGATCGGCGCCATGACGCCGGTGTACGTGCCGGGATTGCTGCGGGGCGTCCGGCCGATCGGCGACTGGTCGATCAGCAGCACACGGTCGACCTGGTCGATCCCGTCGATGTAGTCGTGCCGCCCGGGGGCCTCGCGGCCCAGGCCCAGCTGCCGGCGGACCGCCTTGTAGAGGATCTCCTCGAGGACGGTCGACTTGCCGCTCCCCGAGACCCCCGAGAAGGCGACGAAGAGCCCGAGGGGGATCCGGATCGTGTCGCCCTTCAGGTTGTGCTCCCGCGGGCCGTGGATCTCGAGCCAGCGGCCCGTCGGACGCGCGCGGGCGTCGGGCACCGCGATCTGCCGTCGCCCCGAGAGGAAATCGCCCGTCAGGGAGCGGGGGGCTCCCCCGATCGCCGCGGGCGGGCCGGCGTAGAGGACCTCGCCCCCGTGCACCCCGGCGCCGGGTCCCAGGTCGACGAGCCAATCGGAGGCGCGCATCGTCATCTCGTCGTGCTCGACGACGAGGAGGGTGTTCCCGAGATCGCGGAGGGTCGCGAGCGTCGCGAGGAGGCGCTCGTGGTCCCGGGCGTGGAGCCCGATCGACGGCTCGTCGAGGATGTAGAGGACCCCGACCAGGCCGGAGCCGATCTGGGTCGCGAGGGCGATCCGCTCCGCCTCGCCGCCCGAGAGCGTGCCGCTCCCCCGGTCCAAGCTGAGGTAGGTGAGCCCGACGTTCGCGAGGAAGCCGAGCCGGGCCCGGATCTCCTTCGCGACCGGACCGACGATCTGCTCGTCCCGCGCCGAGAGCGGGAGCTCCCGGAAGAACGTCACCGCGTCCGCGACGGTCATCGCGGAGACGTCCGCGATCGACCGGCCCCGGACCGTCACGGCGAGGCTCTCGGGCTTCAGCCGGCGTCCCCCGCAGGCGCGGCACGGGACGAAGGCGAGGAAGCCGAGGTAGTACTCCTTGGCCCCTTCGCTCTTCGTCTGCTTCCAGCGCCGCTCGACCGCCGCGACGAGCCCCTCCCGGAGCCAGCCGCTCCCCCACCACTCGGACGGACCGGAACCGCTCAGCCCGACCGGGCGGTCGGTGCCGTACATCAGCGCCTTCCACCCCGCCTCCGACAGTTCGCGGATCGGCCGCCGGGGATCGTAGCCGAACGCCTGGGCGAACCGCGCCAGCGCGCCCGCGGTCGGGGTGAGCCCCCAGACGGCGATCGCCTTGCCGATCGGCTTCTCCTTGTCCGGAACGATGCGGTCGGGGTCGGCGTGCAAGGTGGCCCCGATTCCGAGGCAGTCGGGGCACGCGCCGAACGGGTTGTTGAAGGAGAACATCCGAGGGGCGAGCTCCTCGACGGAGAACCCGCACTCGGGGCAGGCGCGCCGGCTCGAGTAGGTCGTCCGCTCCCCCTTCGCCCTCCGGACGATCACGAGGCCGTCCCCCAACTGGCGGGCGAGCTCGACCGCCTCCGAGAGGCGGGTCCCCTCGGCGTCGACGACCTCGAAGCTGTCGACGATCACCTCGATCGTGTGCTTCTTGTTCTTCTCGAGGCGGAGGTCGGAGCCGGCGCGGCGCGCCTCGACCCCGTCCACGATCCACCGTCGGTAGCCGCCTTCGCGGAGTCGCGCCAGGACGTCCCGGTGCTCCCCCTTCTGCCCGCGGACGACCGGGGCGATGATGTCGACGCGCTCGCCGCGCGCCGTCGACTCCACGGCCTCGACGATCCGGTCGACCGTCTGCGGCGCGATCTCCGAACCGTCGTTCGGACAGTGCGGGATCCCGACCCGGGCGTAGAGGAGGCGCAGGAAGTCGTAGATCTCGGTGACCGTCCCGACGGTCGATCGGGGGTTCCGACTCCCCGCCCGCTGCTGGATCGCGATCGCGGGCGACAGCCCCTCGATCGAGTCGACCTCCGGCTTGTCCATCTGGCCCAGGAACTGCCGCGCGTAGGCGGAGAGGCTCTCGATGTACCGCCGCTGACCTTCGGCGTAGAGCGTGTCGAAGGCGAGGGAGGATTTTCCCGAGCCGCTCACGCCCGTGATGACGATGAAGCGGCCCCGCGGCAGATCGATCGAGACGTTCTTCAGGTTGTGCTGGCGAGCGCCGCGGATGCGGATGACGTCGGACGGGTCGGCCACGCCGGTCCCTCAGGGAGGCAAGATCGCCCGGACCGTCTCCTCGATCCGGCGGAGGACGTGCGTCTGGACGCGGCGGCCGAGTTCGGCGGTCGCCGGGCCGGGGTCGCCGATGACGCTCTCGGGCCACTCCGCGGCGGTCGGGGTCCCCGGCAGGAACGGGCTGCGACGGACCGCGCCGACCGGCCGCGCCGCCCCGACTCGATCCGGGGCGAGGGCGAGGAGCCGGGAGGTTTCGAGCAAGCCGGCGTGGCCGTCGGTCGCGGGCGCCTCGACCCCCCGCAGTTCGTAGACGAAGTCGTAATCGGAGAGGACGACCACCCGGAGCGCCGGGAAGGCGCCCATCGCCTCCGCGGCGGCGTCGCGGAGGGCCGCCATGTGGCCCCGTTCGGCGTGACCGGAGAGGAGCAGGAGGCGGCGGACCCCGGCGCGCGCGAACTCCTCGACGACCGCCCGGGTGTGGGCGGCGAGGAGGGCGTTGGCGAGCGAGACCGTTCCCGCGAAGCCTCGGGCAGCCGGGGCCGAGCCGTACGGCAAGGTCGGCGCCACGATCGCATCGAGCCGTTCGGCGAGCGCCTCCGCGGTCGCCTCGGCCTGGATCTGGTCCGCTCCGAGGGGCAGGTGGGGGCCGTGCGCCTCGAGGGCCCCGACCGGGAGGATCACGAGGGGGTTGCTCCCCAGCCGGCGCTCGAACGATCGGGAGTCGAGGTCGAGGAGGCGGAACGGGGAGCCCATCGCCCTTCCGACCGGCGCGCGGTATTTAACGCGGGCCGAGAGGGGACGGCACGGGTACCGAGGACCGCGGCGCGTCGGCCGAGCGGGCGACGGCTACGGCGGGGTCGCCGTCGCTCCGGCGCCGTTCGCCGGGGCGCTCCCCTCGGCCG
>JAJZDF010000019.1 GCA_021828715.1 Thermoplasmata archaeon | reverse complement strand
CGGCGCCCGGCAGACCGGGCAGGGGGGCTGGTCCTTCTCGAGCTTGCCGCGCTGCGGGAGCGGGTAGCTGACGCGGCACGTCGGGTAGCCGGAGCAGCCCACGAACCGGTTCCCGCGGAACGAGTAGCGGATCTGCAGCGGGCTCCCGCAGCTCGGGCAGGTACCGATGCGGAACGCCTTGTGGTGTTCCGGGCAGTCGGGGTTGATGCAGTAGAGGTCCGGGCGCTGGCCCCGGAAGACGATCTTCACCCGCGGGGTCTGGCACGTCCCGCACAGGAACTCGGGAGCGGGCTCGATGAAGCCAGCGGCGGGGAGCGAGTACGTCACCGGGCAGGTCGCCGGGTTGTTGCTGCACTGGACCCACCGCGCCCCCTTCGGGCTCCGGGCGAGCCGGAGCGCGCCGCCGCACTTCGGGCACGGCCCGACGAAATGCTGCCGGTCGAGCGCCCCGGTGATCGTCTCCTTCACGCCGGCGGCGTTCTCGGCGAGGAGCCCGTACGCTTCCCGGAGCATCGCCCGCGACTCCTCGAGGACCTCGATCTTGGGCTTCTTCGACTCGGCGACCCGCTCCATGTCCTCCTCGAGCCGGTGGGTCATCTCCGGGCGCGTGATCACGGGCGCGAAGGCGCGGAGCGCCTCGGTCACGGCAATCCCGGTCGAGGTCGGCTCGAGCTGGCGCGGCGTCACGTAGTGGCGGTCGAACAGCTTCTGGACCACGTCGTGCCGCGTGCTCTTCGTGCCGAGGCCCAGCCGCTCCATCTCCTGGATCAGCGACCCCTGGGTGAAGCGGCGCGGCGGCCGGGTCTGGTCCTCGACGAGCTCGATCCGCTGGATCGCGACCGTCCCGCCGGCCGCGAGGGCCGGCAGAAGGATCTCCTCGGGCTTCGAGTACGGATAGACCCGGTACCAGCCGGGGTCGGTGATCGTCTGGCCCTTCGCCCGGAACGTCTCCCCGCGGATCTCGACGGAGGTCGAGCGAGCCCGCCCGATTGCGTCCGGCGCGACCGTCGCCAGGAAGCGGCGGACGACCAATTCGTAGACCTTGGCGTGGTCCGGTCGGAGCTTCTTGGGATCGACGACTCCCGTCGGATAGATCGGCGGGTGGTCGGTCGTCTCGCTCCGTCCGCGGGTCGGGCGGAACGACGGCTGGGTGAGGACGTACTCGGCCGCCTCCGCGAACGGGCCGTCCCGGAACTTCTCGACCAGGCTCCGGAGCCCGAGGCCCCGAGGGTAGACGGTGTTGTCCGTCCGCGGGTAGCTGATCAGGCCCCGGGTGTAGAGGTCCTCGCCGATCCGCATCACCGTCGCCGCGCCGAGGCCGAGCCGAGTAGCCTCGGCGACGAACTGGGTCGTCGAGAACGGGATGGGGGGACGGCGCCGGGTCTCCTCCTCGAGGAACTCGCGGACGGCCCCCTCGGTCGCCCCGTCCACCTTCTTCCGGACCGCCTCCGCCGCCGCCCGGTCGTCCCAGGTGCCGTGCTCGTGGCGCAGCAGGAACTCCGTGCCGCCCGATTCGGCGGCGGCGCGGAGCTCCCAGAACGGCGTCGGCTGGAACTCCTTGATCGCCTGATCGCGCTCGACGAGGAGCGCGAGGGTCGGGGTTTGCACCCGGCCGACGGACAGGAACCCGCGGCCCCGCTGGCCGGCGGTCAGCGACAGGTAGCGGGTGAGGAGGGCGCCCCAGACGAGGTCGATCTCCTGGCGCGACTCGGCCGCCTCGGCGAGGGCATGGTCGAGCGTGTCCAGGTGGGCGAAGCTCTGCTCGATCGCCTCGCGGGTCAGCGCGCTGTACCGCGCCCGGCGCACCTCGATCTTCGGATGGACCTTCTGCAGCAGCTCGAGGCACTCGAGGCCGATCAGCTCCCCCTCCCGGTCGAAGTCGGTCGCGATGATGACCCGGTCGAACTGGCGGACGATCGACTGGAGCGCCGAGACGATCCCGCCCTCGGTCACCCGCTTCAGCGGAGGGGTTTCGAGGAGGCGGGGGAGCCCGGCGAGCGTCCACTCCTTGAGTTCCTCCGGGTAGTCGAGCTCCACGATGTGGCCCCGCAGTCCCGCGACCGTGTAGGAGCCGTCCGGCCGCTCGAACTCGAAGAGGTTCGTCCCGGCGATGCGCGCGCGCTTCATGCGGCCGTCGGAGAGGACGACGGCGATCCGCAGCGCCGTGTTGAACTTCTCCGCGACGACCAGCGTCTTCGGACCGGCCACGACCTCACGAGGCCGGGACGGCTAGATAAGCCCCGCCGGCCGCAAGGGGCCGAAGCCGTCGCCGAACGTGGGCGCGCGCGTTCGACCGGGGCCGAACCGGGGGTCGGGGCCGAGCGACCGCGTCGACGACCCCGAGGAGTTCCCGCGACGGTACGGAGAAGGGGGCTCGGGCGGCGAGCGGCCCCGGCCGGCCCCGAGGCGACGGGAGAGCTATAATAGCCGGGACATACCCCCGGGCGCTCGTGCCGCGGTAACTCAGTTTGGGAGAGTGCAAGACTGAAGATCTTGAAGCCGCCGGTTCAAGCCCGGCCCGCGGCACTCCCTCTTCCCGCCCCGGCGGATCCGGCCGTTCGGCCGGGGGAATAGGTTCGCGCGGGTTCCGGCCCCTTCCGCCTACTTCCGGGGGACGAACCAGACGTCCGTGATCGAGTACTTCGGGTTCGGGTCGAAGCGCGCCTCGACCGGCATCCCGACGTACAGCTCCGACTCGACCGCGTCCTTGAGGCGGGCGAGCATCACGCTGTCGGCCCCCTCGAATTCGACGAGGGCGAGGTTGTACGGCGTCTCCTTCAGGAACGCCTCCCCCCCGAAGTGGCACGTCGTCCACGAGTGGATCCGCCCGGTCGTGGGCAGGTCGATCCACTCGGTCGGCGCCCCGCAGACCATGCAGTGGCTGCGCGGCGTGGCGAAGACGAACGCGCAGCGCTTCTTCGTGCAGCGCGAGCCGCGCAGGCGGCCCTCGGCGAGGGCGAGGAAGAACGGCGAATCCTGGGCGTAGCTGTGGATGTACTCGATCGAGTACGGGTAGCGGATCACGAGGCTGTCGACCCCGTCCGCGTCCCGGAAGATCGCGGCGCCGCTCTTCGCGAGCTCCGCCTGGACGTCCCGGAACTTGGAGTAGGTCGGGGGAGGCGCCTTCACCGGAACCCCCGCTCCAGGACGGTGACGGTCACGCTCGACCCGGTGCCCGCGTGGCTGTGGATCGCGCCCCGCTTCGCGCCCTTCAACTGGAGCGCGCCGTCGCCGAAGTGCTTGCGGATCGTGCCCTGCAGCTGCCAGAAGGCGAAGACGCCCTGCATCAAGCCGGTCGCGCCGACCGGGTGGCCGCAGGCGATGAGGCCGCCGGACGGGTTCACCGGCATGGCGCCCGCCCGCGGCGTCGGGAAGCCGTAGTCGATCCCCTTCAGGAACGGGTCGCCCCGTTCGACGAACGAGTACCCCTCCCCGTACCGGCAGAGCCCGAGGTCCTCGTACGTCTGGATCTCGCTCGAGGAGTAGGCGTCGTGGAGCTCGATGAAGTCGAGCTCGCGGTTCGGGTGGGTGATCCCCGCGTGCCGGTACGCCTCGATCCCCGCCGCGCGCCCCGCCCGGAACGAATGGACGCCCGGGTACTCCAGGCCCGCATAATCCTCGGGTTTCTCGTGAGGGAGCAGGGGGACCTTTCCGAACGGCCGATCGGCGAGCCGCATCGTGTCCGTCCCGCAGCCGACGCCCTTCACGAGGACCGGCTTGTCCGTGAACTCCCGGGCGACCGACTCCGACGCCAAGAAGGCGACCGCCGCGCCGTCGCTCATCGTGCAGATCTGCTCGCGGGTGAGGGGGTAGCTGATCATCTCCGAATTCAGCACGTCCTGGACGGTGAGGCGCTTCGGGTACTGGGCGTAGGGATTGTGGAGCGCGTTGCGGTGGTTCTTCACCGAGACCATGCTCATGATCCGGGTCCCCTCCTCGATCGCCAGACGCTGCGCCTCCCGTTCGTCCGCGATGTGCGCGAAGCGGGTCTTGCGCAGGTATTCGTAGATGTGCCGGACGACCATCAGCGCGTAGTAGCCGGTGTAGAACCCGCCGAGCGGGAAGTCGAAGTTGGTGTCCGAGGCGAGGGCGATGAACTCGTTCCCCTTCCACGTGGCGACCCGGCTCATCGTCTCGTAGCCGGCGGCGAGACAGACGTCCATCCGGCCGCTCGCCACCGCCTCGTAGGCGGCCTGGAAGCACTCGCCGCCGGTCGCTCCGCCCCACTCGATGCGAACCGAACCTTTCGGGTTCATCCCGAGGTAGTCCTGCACCATGCTGGCGGCCTTGAGCTGGCGGGAGAAGTGGTCGGAGAAGTAGGAGATCCGTGTACCGTCGATGCGGTCGGGGGTCAGGTTCGGAATTCCCTTCAGCGCGTAGTCGTAGGCCCGCTTCACCATCAGCCGGAAGTCCATCGCCGGATGCGCCTTCGCGAACTTCGTCACCCCGCCGGTCACCATGTAGACCCGGCGACCGGTCGACCGCGCCCGGGGTGCGGTGGCGGTCGGGCGGCCGGCTCGCTTCGATCTCTTCGCTCGTGCTGGCAATTCCTATCCCTCGCCCCGCGCAAGGGGGCCCGGTTCATATCGCTACCCTCGCCCCGCGGCGCGGGCCGGAGGGGGACTCCGGCCGTCGGGCGGTACGGCGTCCCCGGGCGGGGTGGACGGCGCTTCACCGCCCAGCTTAACCCCCGCGGTGGCCGTGCCCCGGCCGGCCATGGAGCGACCCGACGACCTGCTGTCGATCTCCGACATCGCCGACCAACTCCCCTCGATCCTCGCGCGGGCCGCGGCCCTCAAGCGGCTGCGCGCCGGAGGGCGGTCGCCGACCCCGCTTCGGGGGCGTACCGTCGCGATGATCTTCGAGAAGCCGTCGACCCGTACCCGGACGTCGTTCGAGGTCGGGGTCCACGACCTCGGCGGACGGGCACTCTTCCTCTCGTCGAACGACCTCCAGCTCGGCCGCGGGGAGACGATCGCCGACACCGCGCGGGTGCTCTCGCGCTACGTCGACGGGATCGTGTACCGGGCGTTCCGGCACGCGGACGAGGTCGAGCTCGCCCGCTGGGCGACGGTTCCGGTGATCAACGCCCTCGACGACCTCGAGCATCCCTGCCAGATCGTCGCCGACCTCCTCACGATGCGCGAGCGGTGGCGGGGGAAGTTCCGGGGGCACCGCCTGGCGTGGATCGGCGACGGGAACAACGTCCTCCACTCCCTCCTCCTGGGGATCGCCGCCGTCGGGGGCGACCTCGTCGCGGCGACCCCCCCGGCGTATGCGCCCCGGCCCGAGATCGTCGCGGCGGCCCAGGCGCTCGCCCGCCGCTCGGGCGCGAAGATCGAGCTCGTCCACGACCCGGCGGAGGCGGCCCGGGACGCCGACGCGCTGTACACGGACGTCTGGGTCTCGATGGGAGACGAGGCCGAGTCGGCGGCGCGGCACGTGGCGTTCCGCGGCTACCAGATCAACGACCGCCTCGTCGGCACGGCGGCGCCGGATGCGTTCGTGCTGCACGACCTGCCCGCCCACCGCGGCGAGGAGATCACCGACGAGGTGCTGGACGGCCCGCGCGCGGCCGTCTGGGACCAGGCGGAGAACCGCCTCCACGCCCAGAAAGCGATCCTCGAACGGCTGCTCCCCCGGAGACGTCGGTAGCGCCCGGGCGATGTCGTACAGCCACCGCGACCGCCGGGCCCAGCGCTACGTCTGGCGACTGCTCGCGGGCGTGGGGGCGGCGACCGTCGGGCTCAGCGCCGCGGCGATGCTCGGGGGGGCCCAGTTCGCCACCGGCCTCGGGGCGGTCGTCGCGCTCGGGGTCGTCGGCGCCGTCAGCGTCGCGACCGGCGTCCGCGCGATCGACGAGTACGCGCAGGACCTGCAGATCGGGCGTCACCCGGGCGGTGCCGGGGGCCTCGTACGGGCGGAGGTCCGCTCCGCGGTCGGCTTCGAGCGCCCGGTGGGGCTCCCGAGCCGGCGCTCGCCGAACGTCCGCCCGCCCGCGGGTCGGCCCCCCCGGCCCCCGACCGGCGGCGCCGCGTCCCGATGATCAGGCACCGGCGGCCGGGTCGGCCCGCAGGCGCGTCTTGAGCAGGCGCTCGAGCTTGCGCACGAGGGCGTCGGGAGGGTGGAAACCGCCTCCCTCGATCTTGAGGACGACCGACCGCTTCTCGTTGAGCTTCTTGGCGAGGTCGTCCGGGGTCCACGCGAGGGCCTCCCGCGCGAGCCGGACCCGTTTCGACCAGTCCGGAGCGAGCTCCAGCTCGCCGATCTCCGTGTAGAGGTCCCGCTCCTCCAGACGCCGCCCCGTTCCCCCGACCCGGGTCGCAGCAGCCCCCACGGGGCGGTTCATCCGGCCCGGGTCCGCCGGAGTCGGTACCGGCTCGATCCGGGTGCCGAACTTCTCGCATTCGGGCCCGACCGAGAGGACCGTCCCCTCGATCCGAATGCGCACGGGCGCCTCGACCTCCGTGCCGCACATCTCGCAGCGCATCTGGATCCTTTCTCCTACCGAGGCCGCGGACCCCGGGTCCGCCGGCGCTCCTCCATCCGAACCCGTCCCTCTTCAAAGCGCCGGCGCTCCGCATCGTTCGCGAGCCGGAGCGGGGGGACGGGGGTCGGGCGCATCGTGGGGTCGACCGCGACCATCGTGACATACGCCTCGACGACGAGGCGGCGGGGCCCGCCCGAGAGCGGCTCCGCCTGGACGCGCACCCAGACCTCCATCGACGCGCGGCCGACGTAGGTAAGGCAGGCGTCGAAGTCGACCAACTCGCCGACATGGACCGGGGCGATGAAGTCCGCCCGATCGAACGAGGCGGTGACGCACTGGGTCGCGGCGTGGCGGGAGGCGGTCACGTAGGCGACCCGGTCGATCTCGCCGAGGATCGCCCCTCCGAAGACGTTCCCGGTGAAGTTGGCGTCGGTCGGGACCATCAGGCGGACCACCGACGCCCGGCTCGCTTCGACCGTTCCGCCCGCTCCGGCCCCCACCCCGAATGCCTCGGGGACCCACTCCGGGCCGGCATTATCACCTTTGGCGCGCACGACGCGCCGCCGCGCACCGGCTCTCGCGGAGGCGTTTCACCTCCTCCCCACCGGCCTTATCCGGGGAGGCGATCTCCCCGTCTCCGAGGATTCCCATGCCGAAGCGATCCCCGTCCAAGAACGCCCCGCGCCGAGCGAAACGAACGTCGGCTCCGAAGCGGAAGAACGGCGGGCCCGCGGTTCAGAGCGTCGCCGTGGTCGTTTCCGACCGGAATCGGGCCGTGGAGTGGTACACCGAGACGCTCGGGCTCGACCATGTGCACGACCAGGATCACTTCCAGACGGTCGGACGGAAGGGGAAGGGGGGCCTCCTCCACCTCTGCCAGGTGACCGAGTACGATCCGAAGGGAGCCCTCGAGCCCGGGGTGACCGGCATTCTCCTCACCCTCCCGGGGGACTTCGTCGCCGCCTGCCGCGCCCTCGAGGCGCGGGGCGTCAAGTTCTCCACCCCGGCCACGAAGTTCGACTGGGGTTGGGGGGCGTCGATCGTCGACCCCGACGGGAACGAGCTGTACCTCGGCCCCGCGTAGGCCGCCTCCGTTCGCCCCTCGCCTCCCCGGGCCGGGGAAGCGCTTCCGGGCCGCCCGGGGGCGGGGGGAGGACCTTCGGGGCGAAGCCGCCCGGCGCCGCGCGGGCGCCCCCGCCCGGTGATGGGCCCTACGGGCTCCGCTCCCCTGCCCCGCCCGTCGGAACCCCCTCCCGGCCCGAGCGAGACGACGGCGGTGCTCTTCGGCGAGACAACGCCTAAATAGGGGCACCTTTTGGCCGCGCCCGGAGCCCATCGATGGCAAACAAGCCCCACCTCAACATCGTCTTCATCGGCCACGTCGACCACGGCAAGTCCACCACGGTCGGCCGCCTGCTCCTGGACACCGGATACATCCGCCAGGAAGAGATCGACAAGTTCCGGGCCGAGGCCGA
>JAJZDF010000018.1 GCA_021828715.1 Thermoplasmata archaeon | reverse complement strand
TCCGGGACGCCTACCTGTCCCACACCGAGGCATTTCACCATGCCCAGGGGCTCCTCGGCTCGGAGGTCCGACTCCACTGGTTCGACGCGGAGGACATCCCGAAGAACCCCGGGCTGGTCGGCCGTCTCGAGCGGGCCGACGGGCTGCTGGTCCCCGGGGGGTTCGGGACCCGTGGGGTCGAGGGGAAGGTCCGTGCGATCGAGATCGCCCGCAGCCGCGGGATCCCGTTCCTCGGGGTCTGCTACGGGTTCCAGATCGCCGCGGTCGAGGCCGCGCGGAGCCTCCTGGGACTGGAGCGCGCGAACTCGACCGAGGTCGACCCGGCCACCCCGGAGCCGATCGTCGGGCTCCTCGAGCAGCAGCGGGGCGTCAACGACCTGGGCGGCACGATGCGGCTCGGCTCGCAGCGGATCGAGCTCACTCCCGGGTCCCGGGTCGCCGAGGTCTACGGTCGGACCGAGATCTGGGAGCGGCATCGCCACCGGTACGAGATCAACCCGGCCTATTTCGACCGGCTCGCGTCGGTCGGCCTCCGCATCACCGGGCTCTCCCCGGACGGACGCGTCGAGGTGCTGGAGCGGCCCGACCATCCGTTCTTCGTCGGCGTCCAGTTCCACCCCGAGTTCCTCTCGCGGCCGGAGGCGCCCCATCCCCTCTACCTGGCGCTGGTCCGCGCCGCCCACGCCCGCGCGGAGGCGCCGGACCGTGTCGGTCCCTCGACTGCTCTCGCGTGAGGCGGCCCGGCGGGACGGCGACACCGTCCGCATCGCCGGTTTCCTCGAGGAGTACCGCGCCCTCGGCGGCGTCGCCTTCGCGATCGTCCGCGACCGCGCCGGAACCCTCCAGGTCACCCTGAAGAAGGGGGTCGCCTCCCCCGAGCTGTTCCGCGAGCTCGCCGATCTGCCCCGCGAGTCCGTGGTCGAGGTCGAGGGAACGATCCGGCGCTCGGAGAAGGCGAACCGGGGCGTCGAGCTGGTCCCGACCACGATCCGGGTCCTTTCCCGGGCCGAGACGCCGCTGCCGCTCGGGGTCGTCGACAAGGTAGGCGTGGATCTCGACACCCGATTCGACCACCGGGTCCTCGACCTCCGCAAGCCCGCAGTGCGGGCGATCTTCGAGCTCCGCTCCGCCCTCCTCGCCTCGTTCCGCGCGGCGTACCGGGCCCGCGGGTTCCTCGAGGTCGAGACCCCGAAGATCCTCCGTCAGGGCGCCGAAGGCGGCGCCACCCTGTTCCGCGTCGACTACTTCGGAGAGCCGGCGTTCCTCGCCCAGAGCCCGCAACTCTACAAGCAGATGCTGATGGGCGCCGGCTTCGAGCGGGTCTTCGAGATCGGCCCGGTCTTCCGCGCCGAACCGTCCGACACGGTCCGCCACCTGACGGAGATCGGGATGCTCGACGCCGAGATGGCCTTCATCGACTCGGCCGAGGACCTTCGGGCGATGCTGGAGGAGGTCGTCCGCGACGCGCTCGGGAAGGCCCGGGAGACGCTCGCGGAATCGGAAAACCCCCTCGCCTCGGGATTCCCGGAGCTCTCCGCTCCCTTCCCCCGGATCCCGTTCGACACGGCGGAAGAGTGGCTCGGGCGGCGGGGCGCCGAGCTCGACTTCGGCACCGAGGACGAGAAGGCGATCGGCGCGCGGGTCGAGCGCGCGCTCGGGACGTCGTTCTACTTCCTGACCGACTTCCCGACGGCGGTCAAGGAGAAGACGTTCTACGCACGGCGCCGGGACGACGACCCGACCCGGACCGCCTATTTCGACCTCGAGTACCGCGGGCTCGAGATCGCGAGCGGGGGCCCCCGCGAGCACCGGATCGACCGGCTGCTCGAAAACCTCCGTCACGGCGGCTTCGACCCGGCAGCGTTCCCCGCCTACCTCGAGGCGTTCCGCTTCGGCATGCCGCCGCACGGCGGCTGGGGGTTCGGGGTCGACCGGATGGTCGGTGCGCTCGCCGGCCTCGCGAACGTCCGGGAGGCACGCCTATTTCCCCGCGACCGCTACCGATTGGACCCCTAGGGAGGAGGTCGGTCGTACGGTCGCGGTCAAGCGGACGCTTCCCGCGCCCCCCGAGCTCCAAGGGCGCTGGGGGGCCCTGTTGGAGGAGGCGGGCTTCCGTCCTGCCGTTCTCGCCCTTCACGACCGGTTCCCCGAGGACCGCTCCCTGGAAGTGCCGTTCGCGACGATCGACGCCGCCGACACGGGCCTTGCGGACCTCCTCCTCGAGCGGCCGGAAGAGGTACTGGACGCCGGGCGGCGCGCCCTGCGCGACCTGCTGCCGGTCGCGGGGCCGGAGGCGGACGGGCTGCGCCTCCGGCCCGTCGGGCTCCCCCCGACCGCCCACCGCACCGTGCGGGGCCTTCGCGAGTCCGACCTCAACCACCTGGTCGCGATCGACGGGATCGTTCGGCGCGTGACCGAGGTGCGGCCGCAGATCCGGGACGCCGTGTTCGAGTGCGCCGTCTGCCACATCCAGTTCCACGAGCCCCAGGACGACGCGTCGATGACGTTCCGCGAGCCGCTCGAGTGCCCGGATTCTCAGGGAGGATGCGGCCGGCCGATGGGGCGTACCCGGTTCCGGCTCATCCCCGAGCGGTCGAGCTACGTCGACGCCCAGCGGATCGAGATCCAGGAGAACCCCGAGTCGCTCCGGCGCGGGGCGCATCCGCAGGGGATCGCGGTCCTCCTGACCGAGGACCTCGCCGGCCACGTCCTGCCCGGCAACCGGGTCGTGCTCGCCGGGGTCCTCAAGAGCTATCAGCGGGCGACGGTCGCCCGGGGCGGCGCGATCCGGAACACTACCTTCGACCTGCTGATCGTCGGCGTCTCGGTCGAATCGAAGCAGGTCGAGTACGACGACATCGAGATCACGCCCGAAGAGGAGCGCCTCTTCCTCGGCCTCCGGGGCGACCCCACGGTCGTCGACAAGATCGTCCTCTCCCTCGCGCCTACCATCAAGGGGATGGAGCAGGAGAAGGAGGCGATCGCCCTCCAGCTCTTCGGCGGGATCGAGAAGAAGCACTCGGACGGGATCCGCGTCCGCGGCGACATCCATATGCTGATCGTCGGCGACCCGGGGACGGCGAAGAGCCAGCTCCTCCGCTACGTCGCGGAGGTCGCTCCCCGGGCGATCTACACGAGCGGCAAGGGGGCGACCGCGGCCGGTCTCACGGCGGCGGCCGTGAAGGACGACTTTGCCGGCGGCCGCTGGGTGCTGGAAGCCGGGATGCTCGTCCTCGCCGACGGCGGGATGGCCGTGATCGACGAGCTCGACAAGATGAGCCCCGAGGACCGGTCGGCGATGCACGAGGCCCTTGAGCAGCAGACGGTCTCGATCGCGAAGGCGGGGATCACCTCGACGCTGAACGCCCGCTGCCCCGTCCTCGCGGCGGCGAACCCGAAGTGGGGCCGGTTCAGCCCCGACCGCACGATTTCGGAGCAGATCGACCTCCCGCCGACCCTGCTCTCCCGGTTCGACGTGATCTTCTCGATCCAGGACCATCCGAACCAGGAGAGGGACCGGCGGCTCGCGAACCGGATCCTCGCCTCCCACCGCGACGGGGAAGCCGCCGGGGCGGGCGGCCGGGCCGGTCCGTCCGAGACCGCGCCCTTCTCGGCGGAGATGCTGAAGAAGTACATCGCCTTCGCCCGCCGGACCGTGCGGCCGGTCCTCTCCGACGAGGCGCTCCTCGCCCTCGAGGACTTCTACGTGCGGGTCCGCCGCCAGGGCGAGGAGCCGAACGCCCCCGTCCCGATCACCGCCCGGCAGCTCGAGGCGCTGGTCCGACTATCGGAGGCCGCCGCGCGCGCGCGGCTCTCCCCCGTCGCCGGTGCGGAGGATGCCGGACGGGCGATCCAGATCATGGAGAACTACCTGAAGCGGGTCTCGACCACCGAGGACGGACGCCTCGATATCGACCTCACGCAGTCCGGGGTGAGCCACAGCCAGCGCGAGCGCCACGACATCGTGATGCGGCTGATGCGCGAATTGCAGGAGGCCGGCGGCGGGACGTTCACCTACTCGGCGTTCCGGGAGGCGGCGGAGAAGGCCGGGGTCGAAGCCGGGAAAGCCGAGGCGCTGCTCGTCTCCCTCCGCAACCAGGGGGAACTCATCGAGCCGCGTCCGAACCAACTCCAGCTCGTTCGCTTCTGACGGGACGTCGCGGAGGGCGGGGCGTTATCAACGCGCGGCGTCGTGCCCCCCTTCCGATGGCCCCCGATCCCTCCGCGCCCGACCCCGGATTCGTCATGCGCGTGCACCGGGTCCGCACCGAGTTCGTCGTCGCGGCGTGCGACGCCGAGCTCCTCGGGCGGGACCTCCCGGTCGGGACCGGAGGACGGACCGTGAAGGTCACCCCCGAGTTCTACGGCGAGCGGCGCGTCTCGCCGGAGGAACTTCTCTGGGCGCTCCAGCGGGCGACGATCGCGAATCTGCTCGGGGCCCGGACGCTGCGACTTGCCGCCGAGGGCGGATTCCTGGACGCGCAGGGTGCCGGAGAGCTGGGCGGGGTCCCCCACGCCGAGATCTTCGCGATGCTGGGGTAGCGGCCGATGGCCGACGGGGAGTTCTGCGTCGTCTGCGGGTCGACCGGCCGCCCGCTGGTCGACGGCGTCTGCGCGCCGTGCGCCGCCGAGCGGACCGTCCTGGTCTCGATCCCGTCTCGGGTGAACCTGACGATCTGCCCGACGTGCGGGGCCCGGCGGGTCGGCCAGGTCTGGGAGCGGGCCGGGGCGAGCCGGCTGGTGACGGGGGAGGACCTCGCGCCGTTCCTCCGGCCCCACCCCGAGACCGGGATCCGCCGGATCCTCTGGGAGGAGGTTTCGACGACCCCCACCGTCCGGCAGTACGTCGGGCACCTGGAGGTCGTCTTCCGGGAGACCCCGCGGACGGTGGAGCTGCCGTTCTCGATCCGCCTCGAGCACCGTACGTGCCCGGCGTGCAGCCGCCGCAGCGGGCGGTACTTTACCGCGATCCTGCAGCTCCGCGGTCCGGAGGAGACCCGGATCACCGAGAAGGCCCCGGCCCTCCGCGCCCGGCTCGACCGGGAGTGGACCAAGCTCTGGCGGGAGGCGCGCCCGGATTGGCGTCAGGCGATGTCGTGGCGTGAGGAGCTTCCGGAGGGATGGGACTGTTACTTCAGCGACACGCTCGCCGCGCGCGCCGTCGCCCGGCTCGCGAAGCAGCGCCTCGGGGCGAAACTGAAGGAGTCGGCGAGCCTCTTCGGCCGGAAGGACGGGCAGGACGTCTACCGGGTCACGTTCTGCCTGCGGTTCCCGGCGCCGGATCCTCCCCCTCGGGCTGCGCCGGCGGACGTGGAGCCATAGGCTTAAGAGGCGAAACGCGACTTCTCGCCCCGACCAGGGGCTCATATCCATGATGAAGAGAAGCGGGATCCTTCGGCGCCACCACGGTTCGGACACCCTCGAAGAGGGCAGTTTTCTCGACCTGGGCTCGATGCAGTTCGAGGACGAGGCCGGCGCCCTCGCCGGGAATCGCGGATCGATGCGGCTCGCCGAGGTCCTCCGGTTCGAGGACGTCCACCAAGTGTCGAAGCTCGCCTACCAGGGCGACATCGTGATCCTCGACTACACGTCGATCGCGAACGACCAGATCGCGATGCGACGCCTGAGCGTCGACCTCAAGAACGTGGCGAAGGACACCGGCGGGGACGTCGCCGGCATCGCCAAGAACCTGATCGCCATCACCCCGGCCGGGATCCGGATCGACCGACAGAAGATCCGGCCGTCATTCTGAGCGGACCGACCGATGAAGGTCGACGTGGAGCGCCGCGATGCGGCCTCTTCGTCGGCGGATGTCGTTGCGGTGGGCCTGTTCGGAGTCGACGGATCGGACGAACGGCCGCCCGCCGCCCTCGCTAAGGACGATGCGGTACTCGGGGGACTCCTCCTTCCCGCGTGGAAGCGCCGGGAGATCCGCGGCAAGCGAGGGGAGGTCACGGTCTTCCACCGCCCCGGCGGACGGGGACGCTGGGTCACGGTCGGACTCGGCCCGGCCGCCGGCCACACCGCGGAGGCGGTCCGCCGCGCCGCCGCCCTCACGCTCCGCTCGCTGAAGGGCCGGGGGGCCCGGACGCTCGCGTTCCGCCTCGGCTCGTTCACCTCGGATGCGGTATCGCCGGCCTCCGCGGCCCGCGCGCTCACGGACGGGGCGATCCTCGGGGGGTACGAGTTCCTCCGCTACCGGACCGTCGCCGAACCGGGCGTCGAGGAGGTCGCCCTCGCCCTCGGGGAGGAGTTCGCTTCTGAAGAACGTCGTCTCGGCGCCGAGGTCTCGGAGCAGATCCTCATCGCCGAGAACGTCGTCTGGACCCGCGAGATCGGGAACCTTCCGGCCGACACCGCCACGCCCCAGCGCCTGGCGGAGATCGCGAAGGAACTCGGCAAGGACGCCGGCCTCAAGGTAACGGTCCTGGACGAGAAGGAGCTCGCACGCCTCGGCTGCGGAGGGCTGCTCGCGGTGGGCGGCGGATCGGTCCATCCGCCGCGGATGATCGTCCTCGAGTACCCGGGCGGGAGCCGCCGGGGCCGCACGATCGCGGTCGTCGGAAAGGGGATCACCTTCGACTCGGGCGGCCTCTCGATCAAGCCCGCCGCGCGGATGGCGGAGATGAAGTACGACAAGTCGGGGGCGGTCGCGGTCCTCGGCATCCTCCGGGGCGCCGCCCGGCTCAAGGTCGCTCCCCGCGTCATCGGGGTCCTCTGCTGCGCGGAGAACCTGCCGAGCGGTTCGTCGTACCGCCCGGGGGACGTGGTGAAGACGTACAACGGCAAGACGATCGAGATCATCAACACCGATGCGGAGGGGCGGGTGGTGCTCGCCGACGGCCTCGGGTACGTCTCCAAGGAGTACCGGCCCGACGAGATCGTCGACCTGGCGACCCTCACCGGGGCCGAGGTCGTGGCGCTCGGCGACAACACGGCCGGCCTGGTCTCGCCGGACGACCGGCTGGCGGCCGGACTCCTCGCCGCCTCCGCCGCGACCGGCGAGCCGATCTGGCGGATGCCGCTCGGCGACTACCACCGCGAACTCGTCAAGAGCGAGATCGCCGACGTCCGCAACTCGACGGAGATAGCCGTCGCCGGCATGCTGACCGCGGCGGCGTTCCTCGAGGCGTTCGTCGGCGCGGGGATCCCGTGGGCGCACCTCGACATCGCCGGCCCGGCGTGGACCTCTCTGCTCACCAAGCGCTACCAGGCGCCGTACCTCAGCCTCGGGGCGACCGGTTTCGGGGTCCGCACGCTCCTCCAGTACCTCCAGCATCCCCCGGCGTAGGCGGCCGGGCGGCGTCGGCCGCTACGCGGCGACGATCTGGACGCTCTCGCCGCCGTGGCGGGTCGCCCGCGGACGGACCTCGCAGAAGAGCGGCGTGTAGTAGCCGCCTCCGGTCACGAGCGCGACGCCGACGGGCAGCGACTGGATCATCTCGGTCATCCCGGGCGTGAGGCCCTCGATCGACTGGGCGATCGCCTTGAGATCGAGCGGGTTCGTCACCTGCAGGATCAGCTGGGTGTTGCACTGCGAGAGGACGCTCTTGTCGATGCGCGCCGCCCGCTGGGTGACGGCGCACAGGCCGAGCCCGAACTTGCGGCCCTCGCTCGCGATGTTCTTGAGGATCCGCGAGCAGGTCGCCGTGCCCTGCTGCGGGGCGAAGTTGTGCGCCTCCTCGATGACGAGGAAGAGGGGGGGGATCTTCCCCTTCTTCCGGTTCTCGAAGAGGGTAGAGGCGATCCGGGCGACGACGAGCTCCTGGACGTCCGGCGCGACGCCGCGCAGGTTGACCAGGGTCGCCTCGCCCTTCTTCACGAGGTCGTTGAGGCTCGTCCCGGCCGGTCCGAGCAACTTCGTCTGGTCGACGTACTCGAGCCGCTCGGCCATCGTCTCGGCGATCGCCCCTTCGCCGGCCTCGGCGGCGCGCGCGAGGTCGGCGACCCCGTACTCCGGGTTCGCGGCCATGACCCGCTCGATCAGCTGCTTCAGCGGGGCGAGGAACGACTTCACGTTCGAGAGGCCCATGAAGACGAGCAGGTCCCGCGGGTCGATGTTCCGCAGGCTGAACGTGAGCGGCTTCGCCGACGGGTTCAGGCTGACGTCCGGAGAATACTCCTGGA
>JAJZDF010000017.1 GCA_021828715.1 Thermoplasmata archaeon | reverse complement strand
GCGGTCGACCGGGAGCCGGAGGCCCGAGGTCGAGACGATCTCCCCCTCGTTCATCGGGTACTCCTCCGGGTGGCGGAGCGAGACGAACTCGTACTCCTCCTCCCGCTCGGGGAACGAAAGGGCGGCCGCGAACCGTACCGTCTCCTCGGCCCACCCGAGCGCCTCCTCGAGCTGGGGGCGGAAGCCGAGGAGCTCCTCCCGGCTCGGGGCGCGGTAGAATCCGCCGACCCGGACGTTGATGGGGTGGATCTCGCGGCCGCCGACAAGTTCCATGAGGCGGTTGCCGACCTGCTTCAGCCGGAGCCCCCGCTTCACGACCTCGGGCCGGTCGCGCGCCAGCCGGATCGCGTCCGGGTAGCCGAGGAAATCCGGGGCGTGGAGGAGGTACATGTGGAGGACGTGGCTCTCGATCCACTCCCCGCAGTAGAGCAGCCGGCGGAGGTCGCGGATCGGGCCGTCGACCCGCAGGCCGAGGGCGCGCTCGAGCGCGTGGCACGCGCTCATCTGGTAGGCGACCGGACAGATCCCGCAGATGCGCGCGGTGATGTCCGGGGCCTCGGCGTACCCCCGCCCGCGAAGGAACGCCTCGAAGAAGCGCGGCGGCTCGAAGATGTTCAGCTCCACGGACTCGACCGACCCGCCCCGCACGCGCACGGCGAGGGCCCCCTCGCCTTCGACGCGGGCGACGTAGTCTACGGCGATCGTGCGGTCGGTCACGGGGGCCCCCTCCGGTTCCGGACCGACTCGCTCGCGGCCCGGAACGCCGGCGCGGCGGCGTTGAACGTCTGGAAGAACCGCTCGAGCTCCTCCGGGCGCATCCCGAGCGCCTCCAGCTTCGGGAGGAGCGCATCGGGGACCGGGGCCTCCGACGGTCCGAAGCAGCCGTAGCATCCCCGATGGAAGGCCGGGCAGATCGCCCCGCACCCCGCGTGCGTCACGGGTCCCAGGCACGGGGTCCCGCGGGCGACGAGAACGCAGACGTTGCCCCGGCGCTTGCACTCGATGCAGACGCTGTCGGCCGGCAGGTTGGGTCGGCGCCCGGAGAGGATCGCCCCCAGGAGCTCGAGGAGCTGGGCCTTGTGGATAGGGCAGCCGCGGAGCTCGGCGTCGACCGGCACGTGGGCGGCGATCGGAGTCGAAGTGGCCAGGGTCCGGAGGTACTCGGGGCGTGCGTAGACGACCCGGCGGAACTCCTCCACGTCGGCGAAGTTCCGGAGCGCCTGGATCCCCCCCGAGGTCGCGCACGCTCCGATCGTCACGAGGAAGCGGGATTGGGCCCGGATCTCCCGGATCCGCGCGGCGTCCTCCGGTACCGTGATCGACCCCTCGACGAGCGAGATGTCGTACGGTCCGTCGCCGACCGCGCTGCTCGCCTCGTGGAAGTTGGCGATCTCCACCCGGTCGGCGATCGGCAGCAGTTCGTCCTCGCAGTCGAGCATCGTGAGCTGGCAGCCGTCGCACGAGGCGAACTTCCAGACGGCGAGCCGGGGCCGTGAGGGACCGGGCATCCTAGATCTCCCTCCGGTCCAGCCGGTCCCGGAGCGCGGAGTACGGAAAGACCGGGCCGTCCCGGCAGACGAAACTCTGCCCGAACTGGCAATGGCCGCAGCTCCCGATCCCGCACTTCATGTTCCGTTCCATCGAGAGGAAGATCCGGTCGGCCGGCACCCCGGCCTGCTCGAGGGCGCGCGCGGTGAGGCGCATCATGATCTCCGGTCCGCAGAGCAGCGCGCCGGTGCGCGGCGGGTCGAACCGGGCGTCGGGGAGCCGGGCGGTGACGAGGCCGACATCCCCGTACCACTCCCGTCCCGCCGCATCGACCGTCACCTGGATGCGCAGGTCGCTGCGGCGGCGCCACGTCTGGACCTCGTCGTAATACACCAGGTCCGGGGGGCTCCGGGCCCCGTAGATCACCTCCAGGCGGCCGTACCGTTCCCGGTGGGCGAGGATCTCCAGCAGCGCCGGTCGCAGGGGAGGCAGCCCCAGGCCCCCCGCGACGACCACGACGTCCCGGCCCGCCAGGCGCTCCATCGGCCAGCCGGTCCCGTACGGCCCCCGGACCCCGACCGTCTCTCCCGGGGCGGCGCCGGCGAGCGACTCGGAGATCTTCCCCGCGGCCCGGACCGTGTGGCGGAGTTCCTCCGGTCGCGCGGGGTCCCCGCTGATCGAGACCGCCACCTCCCCGACCCCGAACCGGTAGACCATGTTGAACTGCCCCGGTGCGAAGGGCGGTGGGGCCGTCCCGTCCTCCGGCCGCAGGCAAAGCGTCACCGTGTCGCCGGTCTCCGCCACGCGCTCCTCGACACGGAACGGCCGGGGGAGCCACGGATTCGGGGGGACCCCCCCCGCGGGAACGGCGCTATCGACGGTGGACATCGAGCACCTGAAGCCGCGCCATTTCGAGACGTTCGGCGAGGACCGGGACCAGCCGCCGAAGGAGTCGGTACCCCTGGAGCGGGTCGGCGTCGATCGCTGCCCGCAATGCGGCCGCGTCGATCGAGTGCAGCCGGGTCGGCTTGAGCGCCCGGGCGTCGAAGCGCCATCGATGCGGGGGGACCAGCCACGACCATCCGATCACCTCGCGGGCGCCGATCGTCTGGATCGTGAGCGGCGGTCCGCCCCCCGCGCCGATCTCGAGCGCGACCTTCCCTTCCTGCACGAGATAGAACGCCCGCGCCGGGGTCCCCTCGTGGAACAGGAACTCGTCGGCGGCGAAGGTCCGCTCCTCGGCCGCGGCGCCGACCCGGTGGAGGAAACCGGCGTCGAACCCGTGGAAGAACGGATGGTCCTCGATCGGAATGCGCTCCGGGGTGGGAAAACGGGTATCGGTCACGGAGGGGCCCCCGTCGTCTGGACCGCGTCCGGGTCCGCCTGCATCGCGCGGACCTCCTCGGTGAGGTCGATCTGGACCGGACACCACGTGATGCAGCGGCCGCACCCGACGCATCCGGACGAGCCGAACTGGTCGTGCCAGCTGGCCAGTTTGTGCGTAAGCCACTGACGGTACCGGGAGCGCCCGCTCGGACGGACCGGGTGGCCGTGGAGATGGCTGAACTCGAGGTTGAAGCAGGAATCCCAGCGGCGCCACTTCTCGGACCGATCGCCGTAAAGGTCGGGGATCTCCTCGGTGGTGCTGCAGAAGCACGTCGGGCAGGCCATGGTGCAGTTGGTGCAGCCCAGGCACCGTGCGGCGACGACGGTCCAGCGCGGATGATCCGGGTGGCCGAGGAGCAGGTCCCGCACGCCGGTCGGGTCGAGATGCCGTCCCATCCCGGCGGCGGTCCGCGCGACCACCTGCTCGGCCGCGGTCGGGTCCGCCGACGCGGCCGGGCGCGTCGGCACGCGGTCCAGCACGGCCGCCCCCACGGACGAGCCGATCTCGACCAGGAACCGGTGGGGCCCCCCGTCGAGGAGTTCGGTGAGCTTGAGGTCGTGGTCGCGCCCCACGCCGGGTCCGGTCCCCATCGACACGCAGAAGCAGGTCGGCGCCGCGTGACCGCAGACGACCGCGATGCGGAGGGCCCGGGCGCGGCGGCCGTGGTAGCCGGGGTCGGCGACGGCGCGATCGAAGACGCGATCGGTGATCTGGAGGGCGGCCAGGTCGCACGCCCGCATCCCGAGGAACGCGTAGGGGACCGGATCCGACGGTTCCGGAACGACACGGAACGACGAACCTTCCGCCTCGGCGGTCCAGAGCCGCTCCCGCGGTGGAAAGAGGTACTTTTTCCAGCTGTGCGGGCCGGTGGTGAACCCAAAGAGCGCCGCGTCCTCCCGCGGCGCGAGGCGGTACGTCCCGGCCTCCTGGCGCTCCGTCCAGCCGATCGGGAGGTCGGCCTCCTCCCGGAGCTCCCCGAGGACGATCGCTCCGTCCCGGACCGTGGGTCCGACCACGCGGTAGCCGCCGTTCCACAGCGCACGGAGGAACTGCGGGAAGTCGGAACGGAGGAGCGTTCGACGATCTCCGACCACGGACGGCGTCACGCTCCGCTCCTGCCTCCCCGATGCCGGCGGGAAGTCGGGAGGGGGGGTAATTCCCTATGGTGAAATCGACCTGACCTTCGGATTCGACACGAGGTTATCTTGCGCGGGTCGCTCCTCCTGGGGATGACGACCGTATCCGATCCTCTGGCCGCGCTCGACCTGCCGATCGGCGCCGCACGCGCCGCGGGATCGGGGGCGTACAAGGTCGCGGTCCCGACGATCCGGGAGATCGCGGCCCGACGTCCGAGAGGGCGGATGGTCCTGGTCACGGCGATGACGCCGACGCGCCACGGCGAGGGGAAGACCGTCACCTCGATCGGCCTCGCCGACGGGCTGCGGCGTCGGGGGCATCGCGCGGTCGTCTGCCTCCGCCAGCCGTCCCTGGGCCCGGTCTTCGGGATCAAAGGGGGGGCGACCGGGGGCGGGCGGGCGACCGTCGAACCGTCGGCGGCGATCAACCTCGGGTTCACCGGGGACCTGCACGCGGTCGCCGAGGCCCACAACCTCCTCGCCGCGCTGGTCGACAACCATCTCTACCACGGGAATGCCCTCGGCCTCCGGCCGGATCGGATCGGCTGGCCGCGGACGATCGATATCGAGGACCGGGCGCTGCGCCACATCCTCACCGGAGCGGGGTCGGACCCCAAGATCCCACGGCTCCCCTCGTCGTTTGTCATTACGGCCGCGTCCGAGGTGATGGCGATCCTCGCCCTCGCGCGGGACCACGCGGATCTCAAGGCCCGACTCGGCCGGATCCTGGTCGGGGAGCGGTCCGACGGAGGCCCGGTGCGGGCCGCCGACCTCCGGGCGGCGGGGGCGATGACCGCCGTCCTGCGGGATGCGCTCGAACCGAACCTCGTCCGGACGGCCGAGGGGACCCCCGCGATCGTCCACGCCGGCCCGTTCGGGAACATCGCCCACGGGACGTGCAGCCGCCTGGCGATCGAGCTCGGCATGGCGACGAGCGACTACTGCGTCGTCGAGGCCGGGTTCTCCACGGAGCTGGGAGCCGAGAAGTTCGTCGACATCGTGACCCCCGTTCTCGGGCACGACGTCGACGCCGGCGTGCTCGTGGTAACGCTCCGGGCGCTCCGGTACCACGGCGGCGCCTCCGACGAGGCGTCGTGGAGGCCGAACCTCTCCGCGATGGAGCAGGGGCTCGCGAACGTCGAGCAACACCTGGCCAACCTCGCGACGCTCGGGATCCCGGCGGTGATCGCGTTGAACCGGTTCCCGGACGACTCCCCGGAAGAGGTCGAACGGCTCCGGCGTTTCGCCGACGAGCACACGACCCGCGTGGTCGACTCCCGCGCCTTCGCGGAGGGCGGTTCGGGATCGGTCGACCTCGCCGAGGCGGTGGAGCAGCTCGCGGCCCTCGGCCGGCACAGCCACCCCCTCTCCCCTCCGGGCACCGGCCCGGCCGAGCAGGTTCGCGCGATCGTCCGGGTCCTCTACGGCGGGCAGGACATCGCAGTGGCCGAGGAAGCGCTCCGGGATCTCGACGAGATCGGCCGCTTCGGAGAACTGGGCGGCCCGGTCTGTGTCGCGAAGACCCCGCTCTCGCTGTCGGAGGAGCCCCACCGACTCGGGCGGCCGGTGGGGTTCGTGAGCCCCGTGCACCGGTACTCCCGTTCGGCCGGGGCCGGGTTCACGGTAGCGTATCTCGGGGCGATCGAGCTCATGCCCGGCCTCCCGACCGCGCCCGCCGCCGAGAAGATCGACGTCGACGACCGCGGGCGGATCGTCGGCCTCACCTAGCCCGCGGGCGCGTTGGCGGGCCGCGGCGGTCCGCCGATCCTCCCCGTTCCCGAGGGGCCCGCCCCCTCCGGGGGATTCCGTGACGCATGGGGCGCCCGGGCCCTCCGTGCGGTGGGGGCCGGTCGGGGATGGGGAGCCACCGGGCTTCGCAACGGATGGTCCCGCCGGAGCCTGGGGCCGCCGGGGCGCGAGCGGGTCGGGGGCCCCCCCTGGGCCACCGACGGGCGGGCGCGCTCCGCATCGATCCGGCGCGGAGAACGGCGGGTCGGCATCCCCGACCCGACGGAGCGGTAGATATACGGCCGAGGAACCTCCGCCAACGAGGACGGGGAATGCCGAAGCCCGAACTGGCCCTGGAGGCGGTGACGCTGCACGTGCGCGATGTGGAGGCGGCCCGAAAGTTCTACGGGGGAGTGCTGGGTCTCGAGGAACTGCGCTACCTCCCGCCCGGGGGAGTGACGTATGCCCTTCCCGGCGTCCCGATCGTGCTGTCGATGCACGTCATGCAGCCCCAGGAAGCGGGCCGACCCCCGGGGACCGTGACCGGCCTCGTGTTTGCCGTGCCGGACGTGGAGGCGGTGTGCCGGACCCTCCGAGCCGCCGGAGGCACGATCACCGACGAACCCGCCAAGGTGACGAACCCATCGGGGTCCTTCCTCCGGGCGACGTTCGCCGATCCGGACGGGAACGAGTTCCTGCTGCGGCAGCGGCTCTCGGAGTAGGTCGTAGGTCCCGGCGAGGGTCGGGCGATTCCAGAACGGGGGGGCCGTCCGGTCCGCCGCGGCGCTCGCGGTGGAGGGTCCGCCCACGGTTCGTCGTTCCCACCGTACGGATGCACCCTCGGCCCCGCCGGGGTCGTCGCCCCCGGGACGGTGGGGGCGGTCGTCATCCGTAGGGGGTGGCCACGCCGGGGTCCGTCCCAGATCGTCCCGGTGAGCCGCGGCCCGCTCCGTTCCCGATCGTGTCGGCCGCGACGGAGACTATATTATCATCAACTGGCAAATCTCCCCTACCGAGATGCGCGTCTCCCCCCGACTCCGGGCCTGGCTCACCGGGAGGTCGTCCGACCCGAGCGTCCGGGTCCGGTACTATACCGACGTGGAGGGACGGCCCGCCGGGGACCCGAAGGTGCGGGCGGCCCGTCGGTCGATCGGCAAGACCGGATGGGCGGCGGCGTTGCTCGAGGACCAGTTTCCCGACGGCCACTGGGGCACGCCCCGGTCCGTGGGCCGGGACCTCTACGTGCCGAAGTACCTCGTGACGAACTGGCGCGCGATCGTGCTCTCCGACCTCGGGATGACCCGCCGCGATGCTCGGGTCCGCCGCATGGCGGAGCTGATCATTCGCCGGTGGGCCGTCCGCGGCAACGGGCTCGCGGACAAGGACGCCGAGATCTGCATCGTCGGAAACACGGTCCGCTACCTGGCGCGGTTCGGGTACCTGGACCTTCCGGGCGTCCAGCGCGGGATCGACTGGATCGTCCGGACGCAGAAGCCGGACGGCGGCTGGCATTGCTTTCCGTCGCGTACGGGGACGCTCGACGGCTGGGAAGGGCTCGCCGCCCTCGCCGAGATCCCCGAAGGTTCCCGTAGCGAATCGGTCCGTCGGTCGATCGAGCGCGGGGCCGAGTTCTACCTCTCCCGTCACCTCTGCGAGGAGGGAAAGGATCGTTACCCGCCCTGGTTCCGCATCCACTATCCGAACCACTACTATTACGACCTCCTGGTCGGCCTCCGCATCCTGACCCGCCTCGGCTACGGGGGGGACCGGCGTCTCGGTCCGGCGTTGCGTTGGCTCGTGAGCAAGCGACGCCCGGACGGCACCTGGGCCCTGGATGCGGACCACCCGGATCTGGATCCCACGAAGGGAGGGTACGCGTTCGAGCGCCCCGTCTTTCCGTTGCGGCTCGAGGCGCCGAACCAATCGAGCCGCCTCGCGACCGTCGAGGCGCTGAGCGTCCTCGCCCGGGTGCCCGGGCGCTAAGGTCGTACCCCCCGGAGCGCCGCGAGCAGCTTCGCGCCGTCCGGGCCCCCGAGCCCCGTCCAAGGGTCCCCACCAGGATCCGCCGAGTAGCCTCCGCTGTTCCCGTGCCCGACGTCGTGGAACGCCGCCGCTGCCTCCCGACGGTAGATCCACGGGTAGAGGTAGCCGAGGGGACGCCCGCGGGACTGGTTCGGGCGGGCGATCGGGCCCGCCCGAAGCGGCGCGACGGCGCTCGTGCCTCCGATCCCCGTGCGGCTCCCATCGACCTCGACGAGGTATCCGGTGGCCGGATCGGCGTCCCCGGCCACATCCGGCACCCCTCGTCCCGCGAAACCGTTCGGAGCGGCCGGGACCGACGCGGACGACTAAGGGGCCGGTCGCGCGAAATCCTCGCCGATGCCGCCGCCCGTCGCGCCCTCCCCTATCGCGTCGGCGTTCCATACGGTCTCGGTCGCGGTC